>QZKC01000094.1 GCA_003599425.1 Nitrospiraceae bacterium
AATCTCACAAAGGCAAGCCTGTCTCAGGATTTCTATAATCGACAGAATTGCTTGTATTTCGTCTTATCATTTTACAGATGTAATCTTTCGATAAGATTCAAAGTCTTTTTTTCAAAGGTGTCGTATAGAAATCTTCCTCAGCCTCACCTTTGTGCCTTTACTCCTTTGTCCCTATGTGCCTTCTAATTGGAACAGAGTCGCTATAAATGATCTGGATAAATTACGATATTTTGCTGTGTGTTATATACTGAATTACCTTCCTTTTATAACCCTCATGAAGCGCTTTCGTGATCTTCCCGGGACTTGTGCGTACCTTCCTGTCATCAACCTCCGCCACGGGCATGACCTCAATCGTCGTATTTGAAATGAAAACCTCATGCGCCCTGCAGAGTGCTTCTTGCCTGAACCGGCCTTCATGGACCTTAATCCCCAGTTCCCCTGCAGTATCAATGATTATTTTCCTTGTAATTCCATCCAAAATGCCGACGCTTATCGAGGGAGTAAAGAGGATGTTGTCTTTCAGGAAAAATATATTTGTTATGGTCCCTTCTGCGAGGTACCCCTTGTAGTTCAGCATGACCGCTTCATACGCGCCTCTTTTTTTAGCTTCGATCTTTGCAAGGATGTTGTTCAGGAAATTAAGAGATTTTATCTGAGGATCAAGAGCACCCCGGTAATTCCTCCTTATGCTGACCACCGCGATCTTTACCCCCTTTTGATAATACAGTGAAGGATACTTTTTAAATTCAGATGACATTATCACAAGCGTCGGCTTCGGACAAAGCGCAGGATCCAGACCCAGAGGCCCTTTACCCCTTGATATGCTGATACGTATTACCGCTTCTTTCTGGCTGTTTGCAGTCATTGTTTCGTAAACCGCTTTTCTGATTGCTTCAGGAGTCATGGGTATTGTCAGATCGATCATTGCTGCAGAACGAAAGAGTCGCCTTATATGTTCGTCAAGCATGTAGACAACTCCCTTGTACGCCCTCAATGTTTCATAAACCCCGTCACCATAAAGAAACCCGTGATCAAAAACAGAGATGAGCGCCTTTTTTTCTGATACAATTCTGTTATTGAGATATAGCATGGGTTCAGTTTATCATGGCAACTATAGATTTTCCAGAGAATCGGTCCGGCATAAATTGACCCGTTGCCGCGCAATAAATACAATATCAGTGTTACACGGGACACTGCACTACAAATAAAACAGATTTTATTTTGCCTTGCGCATTGAATTGGAAAGAGTATGACAAAAAAAAGAATCGGATCACTCCTGCTGCTTCTGCTTGATATCGCAACGATATTCATAATACTGCAGTGCGCCCTCTATATACGAAAAAATGTCCTCCCGTATTTTCACACTTTTCCGGAATTCCCTCAGATAGACTTCACCTTCTTTTGGTGGGTGTTTCCCATATGGACCTTCTTTTTCTTTTATGAAGGTCTGTATTCCAAGAGGCTTTCCTTCTGGGATGAAGTAAAAATTTTATGGAAGACTTCCGTGCTCTCAACTCTTGGGGTATTTGCTATCCTTTACCTCGGCAAGTTCGGTGAACAGGTGTCAAGAACCGTGCTGGTAGTAATGGGGATCATATCTTTCCCGCTATTACCGCTCATCAGGATCCAGATCAAAAAGCTTCTCATGGCAGCAGGGTTGCTGTCAAGCAAGGCGCTTGTTATTGGGGCCGGCAAAACAGGAGAGATGATCTTCAATGCCCTGAGAAAAGACCCAAATCTGGGACTGAACGTTGTCGGTTTCCTTGACGATGATCCTCAGAAAATAGGGAAAAAGATTGGTGGCGTCAGAATACACGCAGGAGTTGACAAGGCCCATAAATATATCGGCAGGTGCGGTATAGGGGATGTAATTATAGCAATGCCCGGGTGCGAGAAAGGGAGGCTGTTCTCGCTCATCAACGATCTCCAGCACAGGACAAGGAATATCCTGCTCATACCTGATCTTTTTGGAATAACCGTCCTCGGCACGAACCTACAGCATTTCTTTCAGGAACAGGCAATCGGCCTTGAAGTTAAGAATAATCTTGCCAAACCGCTCAACATCTTTGTTAAAAAAGTTTTTGATCTTACTGTCAGTTTACTCCTGCTTATTATCCTTGCCGTACCAATGCTAATTATTTCAATCCTTATAAAAATAGGCTCAAAAGGGCCTGCGATCTTTTCACAGGAACGGATAGGCAGGAAAGACAGGCCGTTTCGATGCTATAAGTTCCGCACCATGTTCACGGATGCAGATAACCGGCTTGATATGCTCCTTAAAAACTGTTCAGAGGCGCAAAAGGAATGGAAGGATCACTGGAAGCTTAAGAACGATCCAAGGGTGACAAAGATCGGAGAGTTTTTGAGAAAAACATCCCTCGACGAGCTTCCACAGATATTTAACGTGCTTAAAGGAGACATGAGCCTCGTCGGCCCGAGGCCGGTCACACGAATGGAGATCGATGAATATTACAGGGAGCAGGCAAACCTCTGTTTCGGAGTGCCGCCCGGGATTACAGGACTGTGGCAGGTCAGCGGCAGGAGCAATACAAGTTATGATTACAGGATCGCTCTTGATGCCTGGTATGTGCGGAACTGGAATTTATGGCTGGATATTGTTATCCTTCTTAAGACCGTCAGTGTAGTGCTGAAAAGGGAAGGAGCTGTTTAATAATTCTTGATAGTTAGTTAAAAAATAAAGGAGAGATTCATATGGAAAAATGGAAATGCAATATCTGCGGATATATCTACGATCCTGAGGCAGGGGACCCTGACGGTAACATACCCCCGGGAACCCCTTTTGAAAAGCTGCCCGACGACTGGTTATGCCCTGTCTGCGGAGCTGCAAAGGATCAGTTTGAAAAAGCCTGATCAGCACATGCTGGGCATTGCATGCAATGCCCCTACTCTATATTGAATACAGCTACTTCCTTCATGCCTGGAATGTATTCGCCTACAGGCACCAGTTTTTTGCCCTCACTTACACAGCCGATTATTATCGTCCACAGTTGATTCAGTTCCTTTTTTTCCCTGTCATTTTCAGGGAACATCTTCAGGAGCGAGCCTTCAAGTTCAATCTTCATAAATACCCTCCATATGTTATGTAACAAAAACCGTTGCCCTTTTCAAATCATTCAGTTTACTGAGCAGGTTATGATGTTTTGTCTCATCGGCAATTAGGTAAGAAAGGACATAGCGTGTTATGAACATCTCGCTGTTTCTTAAAGCTTCATCGGCAAGTTCAAGGGATTTCGCCTCGGCTGCCATATGTTTATTAAGCCCGTCTGACAGCATCGCAAGCTCTTCAGGGTTTAAATGAAATGCCTCTTTTGTGATGCTGTCAATCAGCATCTGCTGCATAGCCTTATGCTTTTGCGAGTCATTCTTGATCATTTCCATGGTCATGCGTATCAGCGGGTTTTTGGTCTTCTTCATCATGGCTGATGAGAACTCTATAGTTACGTCTTCAAGTTTCTGCCAGTCCCTGATGATCTTCAGAAATTGCTCTGACTGCTCTACCGGTTTATTTTTGTTTGTTTTTTTCGCCATAACATACCTCCAGTTTGAGTTTTAATTATTAGTTTCCAGCTATATGGGTGTAGAAATCCCCTGAAAACAACCTCTGCGCTATCCCCGACTCCTTTTTAGTTGCTACGGGTTGAAGCTCTCAGGGTTGACCACGAACCAGACATTGTTAGTTTTATGCCCAGATGTATCACCAGGTTTCTTGTCCTTAACATAATAATAAAGCGGATAGCCTTTAAATATAACCTGTTCCTTTCCATCTTCCCTTGTAATCATCCCCATGTCAGATGGGGTTATATCCGATGGGGCAATGAGCTCTTTCGCATAAAAGACCGGCCATGTCTTCAGACATTTTGCGGTACATGCGCTTTTCCCGGCAGAATCTTTCTTGAAGTAATACAGGGTCATCCCTTTTGAATCTGCAAGATATTTCCCGACCCCAGTTTTTGTTTTTACCTGCACTGAAGGCGACAGTTCATCTGCAGCCTTTACTTCTACTGACAAGAAAATGGGCGCAACCATGATGAAAAAAATAACCACTACCATTGTTTTTCTGTTAAACATTTTATCCCTCCTTAACTGTGTCATTCGGCATGAATGTGTTTTCGCCAGTTGTCAAGATAACTTTCATTTAATATCTCGTTATCTGGTGGTATTCAAAAGTATATCACAAAAAAACCTGATTACAAGTTCTTGTATATTGTAAAATATATGCCTTTATGGTATAAAAATTTGTCCCAATCTAATATATTCAAACTTAATTAGGAGATAGAAATGAAGAAACTACTATTATTTTCTTTTTCACTGGCGCTGGCATTAGCCTTCGTCTCAGGGTGTGAACAGAAGGCAAAATCAAACAGCCCCATGCTTGCAAAGGTCGGCAAGACAGAGATCACCAGGGATGAGTTTTTAAAAGAAATAACCCGTATACCTGAGTGGGCCCGTGGCCAATTTTCGGGTGAAGAGGGCAAGGAACGTTTCCTTGAGGAACTCGTCAGAAGAGAGCTTATTTACCAGGATGCGAAGAAGATGAAGCTGGACAAGGACCCTGAATATATCGAAAAAATGAAAGAGTTCGAGAGAATGACGCTTGTATCTCTTATCCTTAAAAAAGAAGTTGAAGAAAAGGCAAAAGTGGATGAGGCGGAAGTAAAAGACTTCTATGATAAGAACGCTGACAAATTCACAATCGGCACAAAGGTCCGCGCAAGCCATATACTTATCGACACCGAAGATCAGGCGAAAAAAATATCAGATCGCATCAAAAAAGGCGAAAACTTTTCCAAGCTCGCGGAATCTCTGTCAAATGATAAAGGCTCCGCCTCAAAAGGAGGAGACCTGGGGTTTTTCGGCAGAGGGCAGATGGTGCCTGAGTTTGAACAGGCAGTGCTAAGCCTGAAACCCGGTGAAGTAAGCGAGCCGGTAAAAACCCGCTTCGGCTACCACATCATAAAATTAACCGATATTCAGAAAGGCGAGGTAGCCACTTTTGAACAGTCCAGGGAAGCGATCAAACGGCAACTCCTTGCAGAAAAACAAAAGCAGCTTGTTGATTCATATATTGAAGGATTGAATAAAAAGGCTGAGATCAACAAGAGCGAAACCGAGTTAAAATCTATTACCCTTCCTTGGGAAGCTGGAGAAGCGAAGTAGCGCCTATTCCATACCGGGATCTGGCGGGATGATCTTTTTCGTTCTGTTCAATTTAATAATGCCAAGGTTTTCTACATATATTCCCAAAAGCGCAACAAATATTCCGTATACCAGTGACATTACCCATCCATCAAGCCTGTAGAGCGCAAAGGCAAGAATGGACATAAGGGCCGATACCACCCAGATCGTCTTCACTACGTGGTTCGGATAAATGCCCGACCTTATCATGAGATGGTGCAGGTGCGTCTTGTCTGCCTCAAAAGGATGTCTCCTGTTGAGGATTCTGATAACAAGTACCCTTAAGGTATCAAAAATCGGAAATCCGAGAATAATGACTGGCACCATCGGCCTGATCTCTGTGCCCCTTCCCTGGGTAAGCAGGATTGCCTGGACAGCAAGGGAAAAACCAAGGAACATGCTCCCTGAATCCCCCATGAAGATCTTCGCCTTCGGATAATTGTACCTGAAAAGTCCGAGCGTTGCTCCAAGACAGGCAAGGCTGAGGTAAAAGACGTTCTCATTGCCGCTGATTGAAGCAAAGACAGCGTACGAAAGAAATGCTATTGAGGAAACACCGCACGCAAGGCCGTTCAAACCGTCTATCAGGTTGATCGCATTAATGACGCCAAATACAGCAAAATAAGTGAAAGGAATTCCGAGGTATCCAAGCTGTATCTCGCCAAAACCGAACACATCCCCCAAGCTCCTTATCCACATCCCTGTACCGGCCATGATGATAGAAGTGGCGACAATGGAAAACAGCAGCTTTATTTTCCAGTTGGTTCCCCTGATATCATCGATTATCCCCAGCAGAAGCATCAGCGCAGATGAGGCCAGATACGATCCTACAACTTTATTCACCGGGAAAATAAGAGGGGTGACAAGCAATACACCTGCTGCGATGGCAACTCCGCCAAGTTTCGGGGTCGGGTGTGTGTGAATGTGCCTTCTGCCAGGCAAAGCTATAGCGCCGCTATTATGCGCTACGAACATTATCAGCGGCACTGTCAAGAAAGATGTGGCGAATGCTATAAAAAAAATGTAGTAAAAGTCCATAAAGAAACTGAGTCAAAAAATTTCAATAACAAATCCCGTTATAAATATCGGAAATGATTATAGCATAATATCTTTACATTACAAACATTTTATTTGCTAATAAATTCATAACACAACACCTTGGTTTCAAAGCGTCACAGCTCAGAAGTTCGAAAGTGCGGAAGGCATAATTACTTCGAAGAACCTGTCAAATAATCCTCTATTGCTTTTACATAAAGAGGATACAGGCCTTGCGCCATACGAGCAAATGTAAGAACCATTTCATGTTCAAGCGAATCATATTCGTGCACAAGCCTGTTTCTGAGACCTGCTGAAGGGGCGAGTTTCTCTGCAAACTCCATTGAAATTATATTCAATCTTCCCGCATCAATAAAACTTTCGAAATAATCATCAGGGGCCATATTGCCGGTTTGAACGATAATATGGGTGTTGATATCAATTGCGGCTTCTATTAATTCCTGCAAGAGCCTTTCAGATGCTTTTCTTTTATATATATCTTTGAGGTACTCTTCTTTTGTAAAGCAGGAATTGGTTCGAGGGCATTTAAATTTTCAATGATGATGGCAAGTTTTTTTCTGATTATATCCTTATCTAACGGACTCACGACAGCCCCCTTGCATCCAGAAAATATTTAATTGCCTTCTCCTGTGCGTCACGAAGTTTTTTAGTATCAATATACATCCTGAATGCAAGCGAAGAGAATTCACTGAATATTCCCTGTTTTTTCTCATAGATTATGATGCCGTTCTTTGCAACGGAGAACTTAATAAGCGGACTTGCACGTTTCAGATCAATAACATCAATGTTGTCTGTATGTAAGAGACCGATAATCCTGTTTGTAATTGCCAAACATATCAATGGGGTTATCAAAAATAAGCGCCAGGTCGATATCGCTCCGTTTATGCACTTTGCCTGATGCGGCAGAGCCGAAAAGAATAACAAGCTGTAATCCTTCCTCTTTGAAAAGAGGAGACAGTTTTTCTTTGATTTTATCGACAGATAAAGTGTTCTCGTGCCCTGACATGAATGTATTTTTGCACAACACTTGAGAAAAGGCAATAATTTTATAAAAATCCCACACCTGCTTCTTACACTGTACAGCGCAGAAGATCCATGGCAGCAACTTAGAGACCTGTTACACTTCTGCTCTTTTGCACTTCCCCCTATTCTTCCTTGACCTCTCTCTCTGTCAATTACTACAATAGGTAGTTCAGAATTACCATTGAAGAAAACCGTAATCTTGGAGTTATGCGATTGTCCCAAAATGGGATTCCAAAATCTTGGATATTGATTTGTAACTTTAAACTCCTGGCTCTTTACTCATGTTGTAGCTGACAACTGACATATGTCGGCTAACTGCTTACAGCTCTTCTTGTAACTGAGGCAGCGGAGCATTGCAAAAAATGTGCGGAATCGCAGGGATAATCTGCTGGGATAGACAAAAGATAGAAGAAGATGTTCTCTTGAGAATGAGAGATGTTATGACTCACAGAGGTCCTGATGATTCGGGTTTTTATATAAATGAAAGAAAGTCTGTTGCACTCGGGCACAGAAGACTTTCCATCATTGATCTTTCTTCCCTTGGACATCAGCCTATGCTTGCTGAGGATGGCAATGTCTGCCTGGTATACAATGGAGAAATCTATAATTTCCTGGATATAAGAAAAGAATTGCGGGACAAGGGATATACCTTCAACTCCACAAGTGACACCGAGGTTATTCTGAAAGCCTATCAGGAATGGGGCGAACAGGCTTTTGAAAGATTCAATGGGATGTATGCCTTCTGCCTGCATGACAAGAAAGAAGATTTGCTCTATCTCGCAAGAGACCATGCCGGCATAAAGCCTCTCTATTATTCCTTAACAAAAGGGAACCTGATCTTCGCATCTGAGACAAAAGCATTTACCGCCTTCCATCCTCACTGGGAGAAAAACAGTGATTGGAAAATATACCTTTTAACTTTTGGGCACATGCCGGAACCTTTCACTACCCTGAATAACGTCTTTATGCTGCCCCAAGGAAGCCTTCTGCGCTTAGATATAGAAACCGGCAAACACGAAATCATGAAATTCAATCAAATTAATTTTTCCCAGAAGATAATAAATGAAAAAGATGCCCTTGAACAGGTAAGAGACACGTTCACAGAGTCTGTTAAAAGGCACCTTATTTCAGATGCCCCGATAGGTGTATTTTTGAGCGGGGGAATAGATTCAAGCCTTATTGCGCTTGTTGCTAACACCTATCAAAAAGAAAACCTTCGAACACTGTCGATCATTTTTGATGAAAAAGAATATTCCGAGGAAACCTACCAGGATATTGTTCTGAAAAAAATGAACTCACATCATCATAAATATCTGGTTACGGAAAACGATTTTACAAACAATCTTGAAAATATATTTCAGGCAATGGACCAGCCGACAATTGACGGGGTCAACACATACTTCATAGCAAAGTGCGCCAAGGAAGACGGGTTAAAGGCTGTTCTTTCGGGGTTGGGGGGAGATGAACTGTTTGGCGGGTATTCTTCTTTTACACGAATAGATCATTTATGGAAAGTTAAATGGTTAAGTAAAAATATCAGGAACCTTTTCAAATTAAGTGAATTTTCAGGGATTGATAAGTTTAAACGATTCTCATTTCTTTCAATGCAGGAACCCCTTTCTTTTTATCTTCTTTTGAGAGGCATATATACCCCAAAAACCGTTTCAGTGATTTTAGGATGTTCTGTTAACGATGTGCAGAAAGCAATCAAAAAACTGAATCCGGATATCCATCAGCATCTTGGAAAACAAAACTTTGTAAGCTGTCTGGAAACAAACCTCTATATGAAAAACCAGCTTCTCAGAGATACGGATGTCATGAGCATGAGGCATTCTGTTGAGGTGAGGGTGCCATTTCTCGACAGGAAATTAATAGAGACTGTTTTTTCCATCAGGGAAGATATTAAGTTCAGGAAAGATATCCCCAAGTTTCTGTTGGTAAAAGCATTTGAGCATATATTGCCAGAGGAGATCACAACAAGAAAAAAACAGGGCTTTACATTCCCTTTTGACGTCTGGATAAAGAAGCAGGGGAAGGGGCTTTTTGAAAACGCTGTATCAAAAGGCGGGATAAATAAAAAATATGCGGACAGAGTATGGAATGAGTTTCAGCAGGGGAATATCCATTGGTCCAAGGTGTGGGCAATGGTTGTGGCAGCGGCCACATGTCCGTCTACAATGAATAATTAAAAAAGCGATATATACATGAAAAGAAAAGCGCTTATTGTTGGAGGGACCGGATTTGTAGGCCTTCACTTACAACATTGCTTACATGACAGATATAGTATTATGGCAACAGGCCGAAATGAAGATATCAGGGATGCTGCGATGATCAAAAACTTAGTAAGGAAAGCAACCCCTGATATTGTGATCAATTTGGCAGCGATCACCACGGTACGAGAGTCTTTTGAACGTCAATATGATAATTATAATATTGGACTGTTCGGAACGTTAAACTTATTGCTGGCACTAAAAGATATAGCTTTTCAGGGACGAATGCTTCAGGTCGGTTCGAGTGAAGTATACGGCTTTCCAGCTCCGGATCAGTTGCCCATCTCCGAATCAGAACCTTTGCGGCCTATGAGCCCTTATGCTGTAAATAAAGTTGCTATTGAAGCTCTTTGCTATCAGTGGAGCCAGACAGAACAGTTTGAAATAGTAACGACAAGATCTTTCACGCATATAGGGCCGGGACAGAGCGATAGATTTGCAATATCAAATTTTGCCAGGCAGATAGCTGAAATAAAACAAATGAACATAGAGCCTGTTATTCATGTTGGCGATTTAAGCGCAACAAGAGACTTCACTGATGTCCGTGATATTGTCAGTGCATATGACCTGCTGCTTCAGAAAGGCAGGAATGGAGACATATATAATGTCTGTTCAAATCAGGAAGTATCTACACAGTGGATGCTGGAGAAACTAATAGAACTATCAGGAGTAAAAGTAAAAATTATTCAGGACACAACGCGTTTAAGGACCTCTGAGCAGAGAAGAGTTTGTGGGAATAACAGAAAGCTGGTTAGAGATACCGGTTGGCAACAAATAATTTCACTCGAATCATCTCTTGCTGATATTCTGTCTTACTGGGAAAAGAACTTTGCTACATATAACGTGGAGTCTTAGAACAATTAACTACCTTCTACAGGAGACTTATTATGCATTTGATTTATCGGAAAACATGCAGAATTTGCAATTCATCAGCTTTGACTAAAGTTATCGACCTTGGGGAACAGCATTTACAAGGTTCTTTTATTAAGGATGGCAAAGGAAATCCAGCTTTACGAAAAATATCCTTAGAGGTTGTCAGGTGCGACCCGACTGTTGATGAAAAGGCATGCGGCTTATTGCAGATGGCTGTATCAGTACCCCCGGTAGTATTATATTCGTCCTACTGGTATCGCTCCGGTACAAATCAGACCATGCATGATCACTTGAAAGGAATTGCATCTGTTGCCACGGAGTTAGTCGGAAAAAAGAAATCTGCAGTTCTTGATATAGGGTGCAACGATGGCACCTTGTTGAGTTATTATCCTGAGGCATTTGTTAAGTATGGGGTAGACCCTTCAGATATTGCGCAGACCGTTTCAGGAGACATTACTGTTGTTCAGGATATTTTCCCGTCAACAGAACTTAACAATCTTCTTGGAGAAACCCGTTTGGATATCATCACATCCATAGCAATGTTTTATGATCTTGAAGATCCGCTCTCATTTGTAAAGAACCTGAAATCAACTCTTGCTGATGACGGCATCTGGATCTTTGAGCAGTCTTATATGCCTTTAATGCTGAAAATGAATTCTTATGACACAATATGCCATGAACATCTGGAATATTACAGTTTTGCGGTAATAGAAAATCTGCTGGCAAGAGCGGATATGAAGGTTTTCAGAGTAGAATTCAACGATATCAACGGCGGAAGCATTCGCTGCTACGCAACCCACAAGTCCAATTTTAAATTCAAGAGCCACGAAAATCAGCAGACACTGGAGCAGGTCCGGCAAGAGGAATTTGATCTTGAGCTTGATACAGACAAACCGTACAAGAACTTTCAGGACCGCATTAATCTGCATAAAGAAAAATTGTCCTCGTTGCTGAAAGGCCTGAAACGTGAAGGGAAAAAGATCCATGTTTATGGCGCTTCGACTAAAGGAAACACAATTCTGCAGTGGTGCGGCATTAACAATACAACCATTGATTTTGCCTCTGACCGGAATCCTGAAAAGGATGGTGCCAGAACCATCGGAACCAATATCCCGATCATAAGTGAAGAAAAATCAAGGGCCATGAACCCTGACTATTACCTTGTGCTTCCATGGCATTTTCGAGAAGAATTCCTGAAAAGAGAAAAGGCAATGATAGACAGGGGCACTGGCTTTATTTTCCCGCTCCCTGAAATTGATATAGTAAAAGTCAGAACATAGCCCATGAAGATATTAGCACTTATCAGTGATGCATACGGAGGGCGAGGTGGTATCGCACTCTATAACAGAAATTTTCTCAGAGCCTTATGTGAGCATCCACAGGTGGTTCAGGTTATTGCAATCCCACGTGTCATAACCTATGATCCTGAGGAAGCACTGCCTTCCAAACTAAGATATTTGACAGAAGCAACGGGAAGCAAGCTGAATTATCTTGGCACCTGTCTGAAAGTGGCTGCAAGAGAAAGAAATATCGACCTGATCATCTGCGGTCATCTTCATTTGCTGCCTTTTGCTTTTCTGTTCAGATCTGTTTTAAAGGCACCAGTCCTCCCAATTGTTTATGGTGTTGAAGCTTGGAACCCTACCCAGCACCGGAGCGCCAATTTTTTATGCCGGAAACTGGACGCATTTATCTCCATTCGAACGTTTACAGCCCAGCAGTTCATTGAATGGGCGGGAATAGACCGTGCAAAGTATTATTATCTGCCGAACTGTATAGAAGAGTCCCGCTATGGTGTTGCCCCGAAGCGTTCTGATCTTCAGGAATGTTACGGTATCAAAAACAGAACTGTGATCATGACAGCAGGCCGGCTGGATACAGTTGATATGGAGAGGAACAAAGGGTTTGATGAGGTACTGGAAGTGCTGCCGGAATTGAGGGAAGAAATACCGGATATTGTATATCTGATAATGGGTGATGGCGATGACAGTGAAAGACTTGCCCATAAAGCCAGATTCCTCGGGGTTGAAGACATAGTGAGATTCACCGGATACATTCCTGAACGTGACAAAGCAGACCATTACAGACTGGCTGATGTTTTCGCTATGCCGGGAAGCAACAGGCATTTTGACCGATATCCATTCAGGTTCGTATTTCTGGAGGCATTGGCCTGCGGGGTTCCTGTAGTAGGATGCCGACTTGAAGACAAATCCGAAGCTCATGACCCTTGTGCAAATCAACTGATAATCCAGGTTGATCCGAACAGCAAAGAGGATATCAAGAGGGGGATATTGAGCGCCCTCAAACAGCGTGCAGGCCACAGAACCGGGATCGAGAATTTCTACTACCCTGCTTTCAAGAGCAAGGTGCATGACATTATTAACAACTACACCTTTACTGTCTAATGTTAGCAATACTTGCCACGCATCCGGTCCCCTATCAGGTTCCTGTCTGGAAAGCACTCGGCAGAGATGGAAGAGTCCCCTTTGAAGTATGGTATCTGACCCATCATGGAGTCAATGCAAGCTTCGATGGCGGATTTGGGAAGACCTTTGCATGGGACATTGATCTTCTTTCAGAATATAATTCAAGGTTGCTGTCGAACGGCCCCACTGTTCTTCCCGATGGTTTCATGGCATTGCGCCTTGATAAGTGCTTCAGGCAGATGCTCAGGGGAAAAAGAGTAAAAGCATTATGGATACAGGGCTGGCAGGTAAGGGCTTACTGGGAGGCTGTCTGGCAGGCCCGCGCGGAAGGCATACAGGTGTGGTTAAGGGGTGAAAGCAATGATCTGGCCCCTTCCTCTTTTATAAAAAAGTATCTCAAGAAAGTACTTCTGGGTCAGTTGTTCAGAAGGGTCGATAATTTTCTATATATCGGGAAAGCAAACAGAAGATTATATGAGAGCTATGATATTCTTCCAGAGAAACTCCATCCGGCCCCTTATTGTGCAGACAATCGTCGCTTTGCTCAGCAGGCAAAACTGCTGCTGCCCAGACGTGCCCACATCCGAAAGACATGGAAAATCCCTGAAGAGGCCTTTTGCGTTCTGTTTGTCGGAAAGTTTATTCCCAAGAAACGTCCTCTGGACCTTGTCTCCGCTGCCCGCTCTACGTTAATAAAGAAAATGAAAGCGCCATTACATCTTGTCTTTACAGGGTCTGGAGAACTTGGAGACCAGCTCAGGGCAAACTGCAATGTTTTATTTGACGCCGAGAGTCCTGCGCCCGCTGAAAAAATTACGAACAGCAACGGGCTTCCCTCAGCATCATTTGTCGGTTTTCTGAACCAGACCGAAATATCAAAGGCATATGTTGCCGCCGACTGTATGGTGCTGCCAAGCGACCATGGCGAAACGTGGGGCCTTGTCGTCAACGAAGCACTTGCAAGCGGATTACCGTGCGCGGTCAGTTCCCGTGTTGGCTGCGGAGAAGATGTTGTTGCTACAATGAACCCCCGCCTCAGGTTTGGTCTTGGGGATATAGAGGGTCTCGCAAACGCACTGCTGGAGCTGAACAGTCAGCGGTATTCACGTGAAGACGCACAGGCTCAGGTTGAAAAATATAACACTGAAGCGACCGTAGACACTGTAGTAAAACTGTATCATCAGGGGAAAAAATGAATTTCTCAGGTATCTCAAACAAAAGCACACTTGGGAGAATGTTACGGTACCCCTTGCGCTATCTTCCCCGCGAAATGGTAATACCTATTATGCAAGGCAGGCTTAGGGGCAAGAAATGGATTGTTGGGTCGGCCACCCACGGATGCTGGCTCGGGACGTTTGAGCATGAAAAGCAAGCCATATTTGCAGATGTTATAAAGGAAAGCAGTGTCGTATATGACATCGGAGCGAATGTAGGATTTTATACCCTTCTGGCATCGGAACTTGTTAAATCAAAAGGCTCTGTTATTGCGTTTGAGCCTTTACCGGATAACATTCATTATCTGAAAAAGCACATAGAAATGAATAAATGTCAGAATGTCAAAATCTTTGAAACCGGGGTTGCTGATTTTACCGGAGAATCTTTTTTTGCAACAAACTCATCAAGATGTGAAGGTTCAATAGCGGCTGCTGGCCCTCTAAGGGTTAATATCATTAAACTCGATGATCTCGTTGCAAGAGATGAAATTCCGGTCCCTGACTATATTAAAATTGATGTTGAAGGTGCAGAGTTAAAAGTCTTAAAAGGTGCAGAAAACATATTATCAAAAAGCAGTCCCGTCATATTCCTGGCAACCCATGGGCAGGAGATACACGCACAATGTTGCAGTTATCTTCGTTCGCTCGGTTATAACCTGAAGTCTTTCGATCAGCACGTCATTGATTCCACAGATGAAATCCTTGCATCAAAATCGTTTTAAATTCTTTTTTATCAAACTTACACTTACTACGGGGAAAAACAATGCAAATTCTTTATGTCGGTGAACTGAACCCCTCTTCCAACAGTTTTATGATAATGCAAGCCATGCGTGACTCGGGACATGAGGTAACAGCGATAAGTACGGATATCAGTGATACATACGGGAATCAGGTGTTCCAAGCAGATTTAATAAGCAGAGTCCGTTGGAAAATCGGCTTTCCTTGCGATTACACCGGGGCAAATAAATCCGTTTTAGCAGCCGTCAGGCAAAAGAATTATGAACTGTTATGGGTAACAAAGTCCCTCATGCTGCGACCGGATACGCTGCTTCAGGCAAGACAGCTTCAACCATCTATGCGGATCGTTATGTATGTGAGCGACAATCTGACCGCCCGTCATCACCAGTCCTATTATCTGATGAAGTCAATTGACAAATATGATGTAATATTTTCAGCAAACCGCATAAACGGGTTGTCCAATAAACTACTACGTTTTGGGGCCAAACGGATTGTGACAATTGATTTCTCTTACGACAAAAACCATCACCATCCTATAGCCATTTCTGAAGAGGAAAAAAAACGATTCGGCGCACAGGTTGGCTTCATAGGCACTTTTGAGCAGGACCGTGCCGACCACCTGCTTTACCTTGCCCAAAAAGACATCCCGATACGTGTTTGGGGCAACAGCTGGCCAGCATCATGGCGAAAGCGGCATCCAAATCTGAGAATTGAAGGATATGGATTGCCGGTACAGGACTATGTGAAGGTACTATGTTCAACCGACATTAATCTCGGATTTCTGCGCAAAGCCAATCATGACCATCATACTTGCCGCAGTTTGGAAATCCCGGCCTGCGGGGCTTTTATGCTGGCAGAGAGAACAGACGATCATCTCCGCCTCTTTGTCGAAGGCAAGGAAGCAGAGTTTTTTGATACCCTGAATGAATTGGAGAAAAAAGTCAGATATTATCTGGCTCATGCAGATGAACGCAGGCAGATTGCCGCTGCGGGGCGAAAACGCTGTCTTGACTCAGGGTATAGCTTTCACGACAGGCTGCCATCCATACTGCATCGCGCCATGGAGGAAAAATAAAAATTTCAATATCAGTAAACGGCCGCTTTCATATTTTCAACCTTGCACAGTATATGGCACGGTATGGTGTTTTGTCGCAATTCATTACCAGCTACCCCAAGTTCGCCGTTTCGAGATATGGCATACCCTCTGAAATAACTGTTAGTCTGCCGGGCAATGAATTTCTGCGTCGTGCATGGCAGCGCATACCCTCAAGCATGAAACCGGGATGGAACCCACAATTTTTCTTGACTGAGCGATTTGACCGGTTAGCTTCAGTTCGACTCCGTGCCGGGGCCAGTATATTCGTAGGGTTATCGGGGAGTTCACTTCAAACCTTGAGACGGGCTCAAACCTTTGGCATGACCGGTATCATCGAGCGCGGCAGCAGTCACATCCTTTATCAGCAGCATATATTGAATGAAGAAGATGCACGATGGGGTGTGATTACCAACCAAACGCACCCCAAGGTCATAGAGAAAGAACTGCAGGAATACAGTGAAGCAAACTATATTTCCATTCCCAGCAATTTTGTAAAAAAAACTTTTATTGCTCATGGTATATCTGATGATAAGCTCATCCATGTGCCATATGGCGTTGATCTTAAGGAATTTTATCCGGTACCCCGCGAAAGTAAAACATTCCGGGTTATTCATTGCGGAGGGCTTTCCCTGCGTAAGGGGGTGCAGTATCTACTGGAGGCCTTTGCCGGCTTGAGGCTGCCAGATTCCGAACTATGGTTAATTGGAGGCATTACCGATGAGATCATCCCTTTCCTTAGGCGGTACAAAACAGCTAACATTATGGTTCATGGGCCTAAGCCACAATCTGATCTCAGAAAATATTATTGTCAAGCCGACATCTTCTGCCTCGCCTCTCTGGAAGAAGGCCTCGCTATGGTACAGGCACAGGCCATGGCATGTGGTCTGCCGGTCATCTGCACTGAAAATACGGGCGGCAGCGATATCATCACATCCGGACGTGAAGGGTTTATTCTCCCTATTAGAAATGTAAAAGCCATCCAGGAAAAGGTCCTCTGGGCATACGAAAACCGGGAAGAGTGTAAAGCCATGGGAGAAGCTGCCCGGCTAAAGGTTTCCAGGGATTTTACGTGGGCAGACTATGCGAGGAAAATGCTTGAAGCTTATCAGAAAATTAATACTGCCTGAAAAGGACTGAACGATGTCATTAGCAAAAAAAGCGATTTCAGGAACGTTATGGATGTCCGGGATAAATTATATCGGCTATGCACTTAATTTCGGGGTACAGCTCGTTCTCGTACGTCTGCTCGTTCCTGAGGATTTCGGTTTATTCGCCCTTGGCCTCTCAATTGCCGAGATACTGTTCATATTTTTCAGTTTCAGCTTTTCCATGGCGGTTATCCAGATTCAGGAGGCAGAAGATTTATTTGATACAGCTTTTTATCTTTCTCTGATATCCGGGACCATCATCGTGCTCATGGGTGGCATTCTCGGTTTTTTTCTCTCTTCATACTATCCACGGGAATCCATCGTTGCTTTTTTCATGCTCTGTGCTTTACAACCGGTACAGGGATGCACATTGATATACTCTGCATCAATGGAAAAGGAACTGCAGTTCAAAAAAAATGCTGTGGTAAGAGGATTGGCTACAAATCTGTCAGGTGTAGGGGCAATTATTCTGGCGTATTACGGGTTCGGGGTATGGAGTCTTGTTGGAAAGGAGATGATCGCAACTGTCCTAATGCTTGCCGGAATGAGAATGGTCACGACATACCGCTTCCGCAGGAAATTCAACAAAAGCACAGCAAAAAAACTGATGAGTTTCGGATATAAGATACTCTTTTCAAGAGGACTGGAAGTCTGTTACTACAGAATACCCTTCTTCTTTATTGGTACATTTGCCGGTACAAAAATACTTGGATTATTCAGCCAGACTTATTATCTTGCCAGTATTCCCAATGTCATGCTGACGCCTGCAACATCCTACGTTGCTTACCCTATATACTCCAGGATCCAGAACAATACCGAACAGTTAAACAAGGCATTCTATATAACGAACTATTTTTTCATCAGGTTTTCAATGCCGATTATGCTGGTTCTCTTTCTTTACCCAAAAGAAATTTTAAGCATTCTCTACGGAGACAAATGGCTGGAAGCATCTCAAATGCTGAGATATTTTGCGGCATATGCTGCTTTTTTGCCTCTATTTTCTAATGCCAAAACATTTGCTTACAGTTTAGGTAGGTTATTGGACGTAAGCAAAGTGTACTCTATTAAGATTGCCGCGTTAGCAACAGGGCTGTTTGCAGCACTCAACACCGGCCATATATATGTAGGAGGATTATCATATTCTATAAGCCTTGTTTTAGGCATATTCGCAACATTTCATTATATCAGGAAAGAGAAAATCAACTTAAATTACAAACAGCTTTTTCTTGTCCCTCTCATGGTGTCCTGTGCAATTCTTTCGATGAGTCCGCTTATTATGAAACTCCCCCGCATTCCCTCGTTTTCCGGCAATAAATACACAATATTTTTTCTTGTAGTGATCTCGGTTATAGTCTTCACTGCGTTGATTGTTATTTTTGAGCTTAAAACAACTCTAAAAAATATCAGGTACATTACCGAGAAGCGAATATGAGAGGTGACGGTAATAGAGCCCAAAACGTAACTGAAGCATGGCAGAAGGCATTAAAAGACTCTGGATATGAACACCAAAAGTCCAGAAAAACAAAATATGCTGTTTTAAAGACCCCAAGACTCTGGAAGAAAATTTTCAAGCACATGTCTTTTGCGGAGAAAAGCAACCTGAGTGCATTTGAGGTCGGCTGTGGCGGTGGGAAGCACATAGCCTCGCTCAGCCTGAATGGCTGGAATTGTGTTGGTATTGATTGCTCAAGGGAGGTCCTTGAGCGCGCAAGACAATATATTGACCATATAGCCAGTATCATCGGGAAAGCGTTGCACGTTGACCTTCTTTATGGAGACATATCGCACTATACGGCCCCCCACAAGTTTGACCTTGTGTTTCAGGTAGGGGTTTTAGAGCATTTTTTAGAGGATGCTGAAAGGGCCAATGTACTCTTGAAAATGCTGAATCTTACTAAACCTGGTGGACACATTGTTTCTGTTGTGCCAAATGGAAAACACCCGTTCAGGAAAAAAATGAAAGAGTTGCATTTGGGTGGATATAATATCCCGGAGATAGATTATAATTCCAGGCTGATGTTTGATGAAATGCATCAGTGTGGATTCAAGGAGATTACTGTTCTTCCGCATAATCTTTTCAGTTATCTGCTTATGGAGTCGCATTCTTTGCCAAGAAAATTCTGGTATTATATGTGGCAAACAATTCCGACTTCAATTCTGCCACAGAAATTTGCATTTAGACATGCCGGGACATTAATTTGCATTGCTCAGAAACCTTCAAGTAACCGATATGCCATTAAATAACTTAAGCCTTAAGACAGCGCTATGTTAACCGTATTTTCTCTAGGAATATTGGGGTTCTTATTTGCCGCTGGAACGTATATCTTTTGTCAGCGCCGCTGGCTTAAATTATCCGCCATAGACCTTTTTGTTCTGTCAAGCGGAATTTCGTTCGGAGCTTATAGCTTAGTGGAGGCCTTTGTTCAAAAACATTTTATCATTAATATGGAATTAGAGCCGATAGTTATGATAATGGTACTTTTCCATGCCATGCTGTCAACAGCATTGATATGGACAGGGCTCCGAGCAATGAGCCAGGAAAACCTGCATATTCTCAACTTGCGTCACATGGTAAAACCCTGGTGGCAGGTAGGGGAAGCCCAGCAGGCCTTGCTGCTCGTTTTAAGTATCGTTCCGATAGCATATGGACTCCTTAAATTTGGAATTATTGGGTATCTTCGATTTGGACTGATCCGATATGATGAGATTGCGGTTTATGCACCATATTGGTATACCTCTATATTGCCATTTGTCCCGGTCCTTGTTTATGCGACAGCACTGAGTGCAGTTGCTAAACTGGCATACAGAAATGGCAATGCTGTAACATGGGGCATACTTATATTATCTTTTATTGTATGTACGCTTTATGGTAGGCGTTCCATTTTTTATTTGATTCTTTTGTCCGGCATTGTCTGGTATTTCCCCCGTGGCAATTTGTTTACATTGAAGAAGGCAAAATTTTTTATATTGCTACTTTGTGTCATTGTTGTTTTTAGCAATATCTATCAAACATATCGGCAGGACATTTTATCCGCCTCTGTTAATCTTGTAAGGTCATGGGATGACGTATCATCAACCATGTTCAATTTGCAGGAAAGAATAGGTCCATGGTTCTTAAACTACCTTATTTTAGATTCTGAAACAATGCCGCTCTTCGGAAACTTCATATTAAATGCCGTAAAGAATGCCATTCCTCGTGTATTCTGGCCCGGCAAGGTCGTCTATGATGAAGACCTCATACTCGCAGATCATTACAATCTCCCGCCTATTGATTATCCTAACAATCCTTTTTCTACTGTAATGGCAGACTTTGGAATTCTCTCTCTATGTGTTATACCTCTTTTATATTTGCTTGTTTTTGCATCTGCAGCATATTTTTTAATGAAATTCAGAAAATTCCCAACATTGTATCTTATCCTTTCAGTAATGCTCCTGCAATTCATTGTCAATATAGAGGAATCTTTTTATGCTGCGATATTCGGACTTTACAGATATGGAACAGTTATCGTTATTTTATATTTCAGCAGTTTATTTACTCTGAAGTTTTTTAAAATGGGAGTTAAAACAGCACTTAAAAATAATAGCCTTGAGCAAAAATTGAGGAAAATCTGAATGAAACTCCTTTGCATAAGTCCTGGATATTGGCCCGCTTTTCAGTATGGCGGCCCCATAGTTTCTGTGCACAATCTTAACAAGACGTTAATCAAAGCAGGGATTGACGTGACTGTTTATGCAACTAATGCAGGGCTGAATGGTACTGTTCAGGTGAATCGGGAAGTCACAGTTGATGGGCTTAAGGTGATTTACTTTGACTTCCTGAAATATTTTGAATTTGTCGGCAGTACAGGGTGGCAGCTATCTCTATCTCTGAACAATGCACTAAAAAAAAACCTTAAATCATTTGATCTGGTCCATATCCACGCAGTCTGGAACTATCCCTCAGGCGCTGCGGCACATTACTGCCGGAAATATGATAAACCATACATGATCACTCCAAGAGGAATGTTATATCCATATACTCTCGGCAAGATGGGATGGAAAAAGCTCCCGTATTTCAAGCTGATTACAAAAAGAGATCTGCGGTCTGCCTCAGCGATACACTATACGACCGAAGACGAACTGGAGAAATGCCACTCATACCTTGGCCTGCGCAATAAAGCTGTTGTTGTTCCCAATGGAATTGATATATCTGAATTCACCAGTCTTCCTTCTCCTGACATTCTTAAGGCCCGTTACCCGGCACTGAGCAACAAGAAAGTCATCCTCTTTCTGGGCAGGATCAGCTGGAAAAAAGGGCTGGACGTCTTAGTGAAAGCATTTGCCAGCGTTAAAAAAAGGAGAGATGATGTCCACCTGCTCATAGCAGGCAATGACGAGGGGGGATATGTGAAAAAAGTAAGAAAATGGCTTAAAGATGAGGGCATATCAAAAGACGCGACGTTCACCGGCCTGCTTGAAGGCAGCGCAAAATTAGAAGCCTTTGCTGGCAGCGACCTGTTCGTGCTGCCATCTTATTCTGAGAACTTTGGGATGGCAGTGATTGAAGCTATGGCATGCGGGCTCCCCGTAATAATCAGCGACCAGGTGGGCATATACAGGGAGGTCATAAACGCAGAAGCAGGAGTGGTAATATCTCCTGATGCAACTGAGCTTGCCAAAGCATTAGCGAACATGCTTGATGATCCTGATAATAATATAAAATTTAAAGAAAACAGCAGGAAGCTGGTCTCAGAACGTTTCACCTGGGACAAAATTTCAGGACAAATGATGCAGATATATGAAAGTATGATCAGGAGCAAGGCATCGTGAGGCTGCTGAATAACTTAACCCGTATAAGCAATTTTTTTGTAAAGCGTCGTAATGAACTATTTACACGGCAGTTCTGGTCGACTGTAGCAAGAGTAGCACGGGAAAGATTTGATTTCTTTAACAGGGTATCTCAGGAAGAGTTTATGAATAACCTCAGGCAAATTGAGCGCCGCCCGTGGAATCTGCATATTGAACTTACCAATATCTGCAATGCAAAGTGTATATTTTGCGCGTATCCATTCCAGTCACGTAAAAAAATGGTGATGAACAGCAGTGTTTTTAGCAAGGCACTGGATAATTACTGTTCTATGGGAGGGGGGGAACTCATGCTTCAGTCCTGTGTTGGTGATCCCCTGCTTGTCCCTGATCTGATACAGTTCATAAAGACATCCCGGTCGCGTCCTGAAATAACTAAAATAGCTATCATCACCAACGGAATAAATATGGATAAAACAGGAATTGAAAAACTGCTCCATTCAGGCATTACCGATATCAGTATCAGTACCGGGCCATGGGATGAAGACTTATATAAATTAATTTATCAGACCAATGAATATCAGAGGGTAGTTCAAAATGTTACGAAACTTCTGAAGATGAATTCCGAAGCTGGCAAGCCAGTCCGCATCAAGATATGTTTCAGATCAAATCTTACCATGAAAAAGACACTAGAACTTCCTGATTACCAGAACGTCCGCGCATTTCCTCATGAAGTCGAGTTCAATGTTGATTTTGACACCTGGCTTGGTGAGATCCGGCAGGAGAATTTAATGGACGGAATGAGCATAAGACCATTAAGCAGACTTGAAAAAGAACCCTGCTATTGGCTGTATGACGGCCCGATCGTGTTTGTCGATGGGAAGGTGGGGCTTTGCGGGTGCAGAGATTTCAATGCCCAAAGTGAACTTGTCATAGGTAATATCATCGAATCAAATCTTCTTGATCTGTGGCAATCTGAAAAAACACGAAATTTAAGACAAAGGTTTACTGACGGTAATTTCCCCGATATCTGTAAAAAATGCACTACATATGCCAATCTTGATTTATACCGCTCAAAGCGTGGAGTATCGAGGGCAGAACTTGTAAAAGAGTGGTCTGAATCCAGAGCAAATTCGGGACAGCTATGAAACCAAAAGACTTTTACGATAAATACTGGGAAGCAAAAAAAGCCGTTCCTGACGAAGACACAACCACAAGCCAGAGAAAGAGGCTTCTTGAAAAGTGTCTTAAAACAGCCATTAGTTCACTTGATCGCGAAACGCCAAAGCGAAAGGTAAAGGTCCTTGATGCCGGTTGCGGGAATGGAGAGTTCGCCGGATTCATCAGGGATATGGGATGCGAAGTTGCGGGAATGGATATTTCACGGAATGCGGTCGAGAAGGCAAAAGCCCATCATCCGGACATATTGTTTAAGACCTGTTCCGTTGAAGATAGTTTGCCGTTTAATGATGAAGAGTTTGATGTCATCTGGAGCACTGAGGTCCTTGAACATATCTTTGATGTTCATTCATGTCTCAGTGATTTTAACAGACTCCTTAAAATGGGAGGAGAACTAATTCTTACCGTCCCATATCACGGCATTATAAAAAATACCGCCATATCTCTCTTTGGGTTTGAACGCCATTTTAATCCATATATCTCTCATATACGTTTTTTCACCAAACCCTCCCTTGCCTCGTGCCTTGAAAGAGGAGGATTTAATGCAACAATGTGGGAAGGGGTTGGCAGAATGTGGCCGCTTTATAAATCAATCTTTGTGAGAGCTCAAAAAAATAAATTACCAGAGAAACAAGTCGATATAATTGGATAACTCCCATGGCCGGAACTAATAGCAATCTTATTTCAGTCATCATCCTCACCTACAATGAAGAGCAGAATCTCCAGAATTGCCTTGAGAGCGTGAAAGACCTCTCTGACAGTATCTTTGTTGTTGACTCCTTCTCTACTGACAGAACCCTGGAAATAGCAAAGCATTACACAGACAAGCTCTATCAGCACCCATTTGAGAACCAGGCGTTACAGTTCAACTGGGCCCTCGATAATCTGCCGCTGAGGACAGCCTGGATACTAAGGCTTGATGCTGATGAAAGACTGACCCCTGAACTGTCACACGAGCTCAGGGAAAAGCTTCCTGCTATTCCTGAAGACATAACCGGACTTTATGTAAAAAGAAAGGTCTATTTCATGGGGCGATGGATCAAGCATGGAGGATACTATCCGACCTGGCTCCTGAGAGTATTCAGAAACGGCTCTGCCATATGCGAGCAGAAAAATATGGACGAGCATATAGTGATACTAAAGGGGAGACCACAAAACCTCTCGCATGACATCATCGATGATAATCATAAGGGCCTCTCTTTCTGGATCGACAAGCATAATCATTTTGCTACAAGAGAGATGCAGGAAATAATCAGCTCACGCAGGGAGGTCAATAAACAGATCCTAAAACCTCACCTGCTTGGCGACACGGTACAGAGGAAAAGATGGTTCAAAACAAATCTCTACCTGAGGCTTCCTTTGCTGATCAGAGCCTACGTCTACTTCATCTACCGCTATTTCATTAAATTCGGTTTTCTCGATGGCAAAGAAGGACTGATTTTCCATTTCCTCCAAGGATTCTGGTACCGTTTTTTAGTGGATGCAAAGATATATGAGATGAGTAAAAGCAGAAGAAATCTGATTTTATCTTCTGAATCGCATGAAACTCCTAAAATGAAACCTGTTGTTATCCTCGAAAAATTAGAGCTGAGATCTGAGCTTATGTCAGACCAATTTGCCCGTGCTTTCAAACAAATGTCAATTATTGATGACTTCAGCAAAGCACATGCTGTCTTTATAAAACCTAATCTTGGTTATCCTTTTTATAAGAAAGGGGTCACTACAAGAAAAGAATTCATTGAGGGACTTGTAGCTGCGTTGAGGGAAGTCAACAGTACAACAACTGTTTATATCGGTGAAGGTGAAGGAGGTTACAACAGTTTTTCAATGAATGAGGCCTTCATGAATATGGGGTTTTATGACCTTGAAAAGAAATATCCAAACGTCAAGATCATCAATATCTCTACTCTGCCGCAACATGATGTTGAGATACAAACGCCAAAGGAAACTGTAACCATAAGTCTGCCTGATATATTTTTCAAGGAAATTGATTTTGCAATCACTTGCCCTGTACCGAAGGTGCATTGCATGACAGGAGTCTCCCTTTCGTACAAAAACCAGTGGGGGTGCCTTCCTGACACTATGCGACTGAAGGATCATTATATTCTTCAACATATCGTTTCGAAAATATCAAATCTCCTGAATTTCAAATATTCTTTTCTGGATGGCAGATACGGATTAAATAAAAATGGACCTCTGATGGGTGATGCTGTTGAGACTAACTGGTTCGCTGCTTCAAATTCTTTGGGTGCATTCGATATTGTGGTTTCAGATATGATGGGTTTTGACTGGAAGAAGATCGATCACCTGAGAATTGCAAACACCTATGGATTCATACCCGAAAAAGAAGATATATATATTAATGGAGATATTGAAAAACTAAAAAAGAAGTTTATACTGAAGAGAGATTTCTGGAATTATCCTGCATTAGTTGCGTTCAATTCAAAACATCTGACCAGTCTCGTCTACCTTTCAAAATGGGCAAAACCTATTCATGATGTGATGTACATGTTCAGAAAAAAGCCTATAGAAGATTATTCTCAAAATTGAATTATATAACTTATGCGAGTAGCTATTATTAACATAACATCAGGGGGGATGAGCAATGGTTACAGAAGATTATTGCGAAATATAATCCCAGGAATTTCTCAACACTCCTCAGTATCTGAATTATTCGTTAGCATACCTGATAGTTTTGATATATCATATT
The DNA here is from genome assembly GCA_003599425.1 of Nitrospiraceae bacterium. GTDB lineage: Bacteria > Nitrospirota > Thermodesulfovibrionia > UBA6902 > UBA6902 > SURF-23. Next base: position 25,715 of record QZKC01000094.1, read on the forward strand.
TAAAACACTCGAACACAATACGATGGTCAGTATCGAAAAATGGGTTACTGTCAAGAACCCCTTCGGATCAACGTATTGAAAAATCTCTGGAATTGTTTTCCCCGGATGTGATTTTTGCTCCGAATGCAAGAATTATCAGAAATAATGGGGCACCTGTAGTGACAATGATCCAGAATATGGAACCCATTGCATATGATGGGATAAACCCTTTTTTTGAAAAAGCTGTAAACTGGGCACGTTACAGAGAAGTCAGTAAAAGCATTCATAGATCAAAAAGGATTATCGCCATTTCAGGTTTTGTTAAAGAACACCTGATTAATGGATTCAATGTCCCCCTTGAAAAGATCGGGCTGATTTATCTTGGAACAGAATCATTGAACAGCGGAAATTATATGAAGCCCGTAACTGTATCGGACACATGGGCCGGGAAATTTCTCTTTACTGCTGGGTCAATCAGACCCGCCAGAGGACTGGAAGATTTGTTAAATGTATTACAGCATTTGAACGCATCAGAAATTTCTGGCCTGGCCATTGCAGGCGAACCGTCTCCAAGGATGCAATCTTATTATCAAGACTTAAAATCATGGGTACAAAGACACGGACTTTCAGATAAAGTATGCTGGACGGGTCATTTGAATGACCAGGAGATGGGATGGTGCTATCAGAACTGTTATGCTTTTGTCATGACCAGTAGGGTGGAATCTTTTGGAATGGTTGGAGTAGAGGCGCTATCTCATGGCTGCGTTTGTATTGCTGCAAATAACCCTTGCTTACCTGAAATTTTTGGTGAATCTGCATTCTATTATTCCATGAAGGATAAGGGATCTTTAATAAAAGCAATTCGCTCCGCAGCCGATCTTACTTCTGTTCAACGCATTGAAATTAGCGGACATGCAAAAAAACGGGCATTGAATTTTTCATGGGACGCGTGTGTTGAGAAGATCATAGGAGAGCTGAAGAAAGCGGTAGAGAACAAATGATCATTCTCGGTCTTAACGCATATCACGGTGACTCTTCTGCATGCATTGTAGTAGACGGCAAGCTGATCGCTGCAGTCGAAGAAGAGAGGTTCACAAGGATAAAGCACTGGGCAGGATTGCCGGTGCAGGCAATAAATTATTGCCTGCAGGAAGCAGGGGTCACCTTAGGTGATGTAGACCATATAGCGATCAACCGTGACCCCAAAGCGAACTTCATGAAAAAGGCACTGTTTGCTTTCTACAAACGCCCCTCATTGAGACTCGTAACAGACCGCCTCAAAAATGCAGGGAAGGTAAAGGATATAAAAGAGGAGTTAATAGTCAGTATACAGGGGTCAAGGGTCAGGGGTCCGGAGTCAAAAGCGCAAGTACACAATGTAGAGCATCATATTGCACATCTGGCGAGTTCTTTTTTTGTGTCGCCATTTGAGGAGGCAGTGGTTGTATCTGTAGATGGTTTTGGAGATTTTGTTGGAGCGATGTGGGGTGTCGCAAAAGGGAATAAAATAGAAGTTAAACACCGCACTTTTTTCCCGCACTCTCTGGGACTGTTTTACCTCGCATTTACGCAATACCTTGGATTCTGTAAATATGGCGATGAATATAAAGTTATGGGTCTTGCTGCCTACGGTGAGCCGGAATACATGAAGGAGATGAGGCAGATCGTTAAGATAACTGATGACAATTTTAACCTCAATCTTGACTACTTTATCCACCACTCTGAAGGGGTTACTATGACGTGGGAGAATGGAGAGCCAAAGATGGGGCCGGTCTTTTCAAAGAAGCTTGAGGAATTTTTAGGCCCTGCAAGAAAAAATGGGAAAGAGATAGAAAAAAGACATAAGAATCTCGCTGCTTCTCTCCAGAGAAGATATGAAGAGGTTCTGTTTAATATCTTAAACCGCGTATACAAAAAAACTGATTGCCCCAACTTAGTCCTGTCCGGTGGATGCGCTATGAACAGTGTTGCGAACGGGAAGATATTTCAGAATACACCATTTCGTAAAGTATATATTCAGCCTGCTGCAGGAGATGCTGGAGGGTCAATAGGAGCGGCATATTATGTCTGGAATCAGGTATTAAATAAACCCCGGTCATTTGTTCTGGAAAAGCCGTACCTTGGATCAGATTTCAGCGATGATGAAGTCAGCAATCATCTGTCAGCTATCAACTGTCAGTTAAAAGAAAATAATTGTTCTGTTCAGCACAGCAGAGATGTAGTAACGTTATGCAGAACAACTGCTCAACATATTGCAGAAGGCAAGGTGATTGGCTGGTTCCAGGGAAGAATGGAGTGGGGGCCGCGGGCGCTTGGGAACAGGAGCATTATAGGCGATCCTCGCAGGTCTGACATGAAAAATATACTGAACCTTAAGATCAAACGAAGGGAATCATTCCGCCCTTTTGCTCCTTCAATTCATCTTGACGCTGTAGGTGAATATTTTGAGACGAGTTATCCTGATCCCTTTATGCTCAAGGTTTACAAGATCAAACCTGAAAAGCGTGAGATCATCCCGGCTGTGACACATGTGGACGGTACAGGGAGATTGCAGACAGTCAGAAAAGAAGACAACCCTATCTACTGGCAACTTATAGAGGAGTTCAGAAAGATAACAGGGATACCTGTTTTACTGAATACATCTTTCAATGAGAATGAACCCATCGTATGTAAGCCCGAAGAGGCGCTTGATTGTTTCCTGAGGACAAAGATGGATGTGCTGGTGATGGGAAGTTATTTTGTTGAAAGGGCAGATAATAGGTTAGAAATAATTGTAAATAGGTAATAGGTGAAAAGCAAGTGATGTCAAGTTATATGATGCTTTATTCCTTTGATAGTGTAACCTCAATTGTGTGAAATTAAATATAAGGTAAAAAAGGGCGCGCCTCCTATAAAATATTTGCTACGGCAAATAACAAAAGATTAAAAGGAGGAGCACCCATGGAAATCAAAATTAGCGTACCAGAAGCAGTGGAATTAATCAAAGGATTGCAGGAGAGACCGTCAAGGATATTTGAGATGGCCACAATGAATGTACAAAAAGATGTAGGTAATTACCTGACGAACCTGATGAAGGCAGAGTTGACGCATATTTTAGGGCGTGAGGAATATGAGCGGAGCGACGGAGAAACAAATCACCGCAACGGCAGCTATGCACGCAAGTTTTGCATCAAAGGGATAGGAGAAGTAGATACAAAAGTACCGAGGGACCGCAAGGGAGAATATCAGACACAAGTGTTGCCCCGCAGTAAACAATATGAGAACAGGATAGCGGAGGATATCTCGATGATGTATCTTGCGGGGATAAGTACACGCACACTGTCGATGTTGAGCAAACGTCTTATCGGCAGGGCTCTTTCCCATGAAGAAGTCAGTAGTGCCAACAGAGAGTTGACAGATGCGGTAGAGAAGTGGCGTAGCCGCGATTTATCCGGGGAGAAGATAAAGTACATATTTGTAGACGGGGTAATTTTCAAGATGAGGCTTGAATACAGCGTAGAGAATGTCGCAGTGCTTGTGGCGATAGGAGTAACAGAGAGTGGGGCCAAATTAGTGCTTGGACTGCAAAGCGGAGACAAGGAGTCAGCGACGAGCTGGAGGGAGTTTTTCAGGGATCTCAAAAGCAGAGGGCTTGATGGGTCATCAGTAACATTGGGAATAATGGATGGTCTTAGCGGCTTAGAGAAAGTATTTGAAGAGGAATTTCCCAACTCTAAGGTGCAGAGGTGTCAGGTGCACGTAGCTCGTAATGTATTGGCAAAAGTTCCTCATAAGATAAAAAAGGAAGTAGCAGATGATCTCAGATCCATATTCTACGCATCCTCAAAGAAAAAGGCAGATGACTTTTACAAAACATTTAATAAGAAATGGGAGAAGGAGCTTCCCTCGGCAGTAAAATCATTACGTCAGTCAATAAATGCGTGTTTAACATTTTTCAAGTATCCTGAGGAAGAATGGATATCTTTACGGACAACAAACATAGTTGAACGACTGAACAAGGAATTCAAGCGCAGGACAAAGCCTATGGAGATAGTAGCCGGAGAGAATGCATGTTACAGACTTCTGGCATTTATATCATTAAAGATGGAGTTGAGTTGGAGAGCAAACCCAATAGGAAAGGTGCGACCCAATTTACCGTTATATCAAATTCACACAAAATAGTTGACATTATCATTCCTTTCAACTTTTCTTAGAATAAATCATAATTTCTGATGATGATATTAATAAATACAATAAAATAGGCGCATTTTTATACTGGAATACTGGATAAGCAATTTAGTACAATGTATGCAACATTAAGGCAGCAATTGATGTTTTTGAGGACGTCAGCAAGTCAGGATTAATATAAAATGTTTAATTTATTATTGCAATGAAAGTATCAATAGTAACATCGGTATACAATGGTAATGGGACTATCGAGGAATGTATTAGCAGCGTTCTTAATCAAAGCTATAGAAATATAGAATATATAGTGGTAGACGGGAAGTCTAATGACGGAACTACCGATGTTATAAAAAAATATAAAAAACATATAGCCAAGATAATCAACGAGCCCGACAAAGGCCTTTATGATGCGTTAAACAAAGGCATTGAGGCAGCAACAGGAGATGTAGTCGGCTTTCTTCATTCTGATGATTTTTATCCACACGAAAACGTTATACAAAATGTAGTTTCCCATATGAACAATTGTGATATTGACAGTTGTTATGGAGACCTTGTTTACGTAGCAAAAAGAGATAGAACAAAGATAGTCAGATACTGGAAATCAGCCCCTTTCAATGATGGATTGTTTAAAAAGGGATGGATGCCGCCTCATCCGACTTTTTTTGTAAAAAGAGAAATATACACCAGATATGGCAGTTTCAATACTCAATTTAAGATTGCTGCTGACTATGAGTTAATGCTAAGATTTCTTGCAAAAAACAATATATCTTCCCATTATATCCCTGAGATTCTCGTAATCATGAGGACAGGCGGTAGAAGCAATAAGAGTCTGAAAAATATACTTATAACAAGTCGTGAGGATTATAACGCCTGGAAGGTAAACAATATTAAAGGTGGCTTTCATTCGATCCTGTTAAAGAAGCTTTGTAAGATACCGCAGTTTATCAATAAATCAAATGGATTACATAAATGATAACGAGATTTTTACAGGTACTGGATCAACTCATTTCAAGTGCTCCTCTCCTTCAAATGCATTGCAGATGTTTTTACTGCCGCATGATTATTCAGGTTTCCTAAACTAATCCCTACAAAAGCACAATAAGTAAATAACACTGGGGCAATGTTTATCCCACTGCCAAGACTATATATTAAAATACATGGAATAAAAGCACGTAATCCTGCAAATAAATTTTTTGTTTTATCATTAGCTGCACGTTTTCTTGCAATGTGAAGTACAAAGAAAAACATGACGATGAAGCTAATAAAGCATAGCGTGCCAACTATCCCAGTCTCAGCTAATATCTGAAACCAGAATTGCTCAATGCTTCTACTCTCCATCAAGTACGGTATTAGATTAAAATTATATTTCTCATAACTAGGTGAATTATACAGAAATGAAACTTTCCCTCCAAACATCCCCGGTCCAACCCCCCATAAAAAATTATCTTTCCAGACTTCTATTGCTTTATGCCTTGAATACTTTCTTATGTCATGCGCAATAGTGATTTCGCCGCTTTCTGGCAAATGTGATTCAAAAATAGTAGACAAGTTAAAATCATCACCTAAATTTACCCAGGCTAATGCAAATGCTATCGGAAAAAGTAAAGGCAGTAAAAGCCATTTCTTTCTTTTCATCATTTCTATAGCTAATACAACTATCAAGCCCCCATAGGCTATTCTTGAAACACTGAAGAAGATGCCAGAAAACAGGAGAGCAACAACTGAGATTCTCACTTTTTGAGCAACATATATATAAATAGTAAGAATTAGAAGACAATATAAGCCGAGAATATATGGATGACCTGTTAAGGAAGGTGTTCTGAGAATTCCCAATCTCCAAAAGATATTCTCAAACTCATATTGTCTAAATGAGGCTCCATTTAATAAAATATATATGCTTTTATCTGTAATATCTCTTCCTAATATATATACGGAACTCATCGCCCAAACGGATTGAATCAACGCGAATAGCCCGAGTATCAATGCTACTGATTGCAGGAAATGAAATATTTTATTGAAATCTTTGGAGTCGTTAAAAAAAACAGCATAAATAAAAATAACAAAGAAATTCTTTACATAATCAAACGTGCCAAGAGCAGTTACAAGGACAGGATTCCCATTGATAGCCCCGGATACAAATCCATAAATGCCAAAAACAATTAAAGGGGATAGTAAAAAAAAAATGTTTTGTCTAATATTCTTTTGTGATTATAATACTCTCTGATCGAAAGCAATAAAAAAATAACAACGGTAAGTTCATCTAACATGTTAACGGCATTTGATAATTTACTGCTCCAAGGAATAATAAGTGAGGAAAGGGCCATTTGGAAGGGCAATAGAAAGAGAATAGCCACAAGCCAACTTCTGATAAGGCCCGTGTACACGGGATTTTCACTATTTACTCCCATATTATTTTTTTTTTTTGCATTAACAAAAGAATAATTTACATTTTATTCTTGAAAGAAAGATACCCCTTGAGAATTTCCATTCTTTCGTTCTTACCAGTCCTTTCACGAAATTCAAGGTAAAAGGATAAAAAACAAGAAAAGAAAAAGGCAAAGATTGTAGTCGCCAAGGCTTTTTTCATACCAAACTTTCTAATAGTGCTCTTCTTCTCAGGAGGGATTGCTTTATCTATCACCTGGATTAAAATCGGATCTCTCGACTCTTCAACTTTTGCCAATTCGTATTGCTTAACCAATATTTCATAGAGAGCTTCATTAAATTTCAGTTGCCTGAATTTGCGTTTGTAATCAAGTCCCAATGAAGGTATCGTACCTGTCGGGATCAGCATATTTTTTCCATTCCTTTCGTTTGCCTCAAGCTTGGCCAGTTCATTTTTAAATGCTTTTACTGTTTCCTCGACCCGTTGTACATCAGGATTGCTGACAGTAGAGTAAGACTTCATTATCTGGAGTTCAATCTCTTTTGCGATTATTTGTGCCTGTAGATCAGCGATCTTCTTGATGACAATTTCTGTCTGAGTTTCAGCAGTCAAAAGCCCAGTACTCTGCTGAAATGTTTTCATATCATCTTCTGATTTCATGAGGGTTTCCTGTGCCTGTTTTAATTGTTCTTCGAAAAAGAGCCTTTTCTTTGACGTTTCAGAAACTGCCAGATTTTTAATGAATATTTTAAGTTCTTCCACAATTCCGTTTGCAATGTCTGCAGCTCTATTTGCATTATCGTTTACTACTTTGATTTTTATCAGTGGAGATTGCCTTCCTCTCAACAAATTAGTCCTTTTTTCTTCGGTAAGATCTGGCTCAATCGATACATCTTCAAGAAACATTTTCCGTACTTTCTCTGAATCTTTTATCCCATAATAATTTCTTAATTTAAACCGTTCGATGATCCTGTCATTAAAGGTTCTGCTTTTTAATATTTCTACCAGCAAATCTTGTCTGGTGTAATTGGTTCCACTCACTTCGGGCAGAAAGCCTAAATCCCGCATAAACTGATTTGCCATGCCCCTGCTTTCACCCTGTGGGGGCAATATTGTAGTTTCAGCATGATAGAAAGTGTATTTAAAAAAAGTGAGAAGAAAGGTAATAAGTGCAACAGGCAGGGTAATCTTCAATATGAGTTTTTTTCTTTTCGCGAGCACGATCAGATAATCAAGAAAATGTGTATCATCCTCTTTCTGCCCATCATCTGTTTTGTTATTTATATTGGTATCCATCGGAAGCGATTAAGAATATTAAAAAAGATACCCTCATATTGTCAATGTACGCGCGCTTCTCTTGCCCTTTCCCCGCCCTTTAGGCTATAGTATTTTCATGCTGAAGACAATGAGTACCAACAAGCTTTTTACTCTGGTGATCCTCTCGGCGGTAACGTTCATGATCATCATAACTTTCATCTTTTGGGGCATCGGACCCAAGGATAATCCGACATCAGCGGTTCTGGCACAGGTCGAAAAAGAAAAGATCACGGTCGAAGAATTCTGGCGCACTTATGATAATGAATACAAGCGCCTCAGGGAGGCAGGAACCAAAGATGAAGACCTGGAAAAAATGCAAATCAAGGATAAGGTACTGAACTTACTCGTTGACAGAGCAGTCCTGCTTGCAGCCGCCCAAAAGGCTGGGGTCTCGGTGACCGAAAAGGAAATGCAGGATTCTATCATCAATACCCAGTTTTTTCAGAGAAACGGTGTGTTCGACAGGGGAGTATATGAAAGAGCTCTGAAGCTGAACCATATGACCCCTCAGTTATACGAAGGCATGCTTAAGAAAGATCTGATCATCAGCAAGATGACAAGACTCATAGGGGAAACAACTGAGCTTTCAGCAGATGACATAAAGATCCTCGATTCGCTCAGCGGGGGAAATCAGCAGCAGCTTCTGGAAATTTTCCGCTCAAGTAAGAGCACCCTCTCAGTCAAGGCTTACATAGAAGACTTTAAGCATCAACTGGACATAAAAGTTAATAAAGATCTTATCTCCTGATTATCTTTCATTTTATCCTTGCCATTACAGAATTAATTTCCATATGCGTTCAGATCAGTTAACGTCTTTTACCGATTGTACGGGTTCCTGAACCTATTATTATAAATTTGCCCTTTAAAAAGTTTAGGTACAAATGTTATATAATGTAGGACATGAAAAAGGCAGCAGTTATAACTATACTTTTCACAATGATACCTGCTCTCTTCCTCTCTGCACAGGAAAACGGGAAAAATGGCGGGGCTGTCACTGAGAAAACAAATGTCCATTATACCGGCAAGTACTGTACCGAATGCCACGAAAAGCCCCCTATAAAGGGCGGAGATAAGCTTCTAAATTATAATGGAGATTATACTCAGCTTTGTAAATGTCACGGGTATACTCCCGGAACATATATACATCCCGTTGATGTTGTTCCTTCTGAAGAAAAACATGCAAAGATACCAAAAGAATTCACCCTTGTCGACGGAAAGGTTTCCTGTCCCACCTGCCATGATATGTATCTGCAATGCCAGAGAAACGATGAGAACAAGGTTCTTAATAAGTTCTTCCTGCGAGGCGCCCCTTATGTAAGCCGTACCACGCTCTGCTTCAGATGTCACGATGAAAAAAAATATACACGGCTCGATCCGCATAATCAGTTGACGAAGACTGGGATTATTATTGTCGAAAAGTGCCTGTACTGCCATGTTGAGAAACCTGACGAAAAAAAATCAACTTTCAAAGAGGTCAAGCTTATAGGGAACCTTGAAGCACTCTGTGGCAGATGTCATTTTAAACAGACCCAGTTCCATCCCATAAATGCAAACCATCTGCGCAAACCATCTGAAAAAATCCTGGAAACATTGAGAGAGACCGAAAAACGTCTGGGGGTAGTGCTCCCGCTAAGTCAGGAGGGAAAGATCACATGCCCAACCTGTCATAATCCTCATGAACGAGGAGTAATACCAGGAGAAAGAGATGCTGCGCAGGGAGCAGGGGAAAAGTACCGTCTTCGTCTTGGGGGGCAGCACCTGCAGATCTGTTTTGCTTGCCATAAAGAGAAATTTGATGAGTATCAAAAATGAGAAAAGCAGATAATGTTATAATTTCCCCCGGGGATAATCTCTGAACATTTGCCTGATCGTGCTGTTGCTGCGCAACTTTTCAGTCAATTCGATTAGCCCTCCTTGATCGGCGTATTCAATAGCAGTGTAGATAGCACTTGCTGCCCTCTCATTTACTACTTCTGCGTAAGGGTTTCTTTCAAGACCGCTCACAGCAGTTTTCAGTGCCGTTTCTGCCTCCTGCTTACGCCCTGATTTAAGGTAGGTCTCAAAGATCAGGAAGTCTGTCGGGAATGAGCCGTTCAGCATTACGTCCTTCTTATAATATTCAAGCGCCTCTGCCGGCCTGCCGAGATCGCGCAGGCAATGGGCGAAGTGGTAGAGACCGTTTCTCATGTCCGGGACAGCGGAAAATCCTGCCCTGAAAAACCGTTCAGCCTCCCCGCACTGACCTTTCACAAAATAAAGCGATCCAAGGTGCGATAACCCGGTACAGTAAAGTTTATCGGCATTGCAGGCTGCCATTGCTGCATCGAATGCCTTTTCAGATTCTCCCTTAAGCATATAAGCATACGCTTTATACAATAGAAGCGATGGTTCTTTGAATTGGGGCGTATACAGTTGAATGAGCCTCAATATTTCATCAGGATTGACACCGCGGTATTCATTATCTATTTGTTGCAAGAGAGCAAGTACTTCAGGGGGCGGTCCTTTAAGCAAGTCCGGCTTCTCAAGGATCATTGCCGCGGTATTACCAACCCACCGGAGATGCGGCTGGAGATAATCACCATTCACGGAATAACTGATAGCGGCACCCTGAATGTGGTAATGTTTTTCTGAAAGAGCATCAAACATCTCCTTCAATGCGGTAAGGTAGATGGCACGATGTTCATCAGAATACACAGGGAAAAAGTCAGCGTCAATGCTTAACAACACAGGGCTATTAATATCGGGAAGCGACTCCAGTCCACAGACAGTAAATGGGATTCCATTCACCGAGCCATGAAACCGGTTATTCTCAAACAAAAAAGTCTGGATATCTTTATCACTGAACATGACGGATCGTAAAAACCGTCGCAACTGTTCCTCAGTATCCCTTTGAGAAAAGAAATTATTAGGAATGACCCAATACACTTCCTTGAACATACTCAATCGCGCACCAGCGTAAATCCAGTTCCCTATATGGTACAGTCCATCGTCAGCGACCGAATCAGCATCAGCAAAACCTTTCCAGTCTCTTCGTCTGTATAGATCTTCAAGCAAGGCCAGCTTTTCTTCTGGAATGCTACGGATATCATCGTGCGTATCAATATTGATAAGGACTGCATTATGTATCCCCTGTTCAGCCCACTGAGCAAAGGCCTGACTATGATCTTCAACAACCAATGTATTCCTGACAGGTTCCCTGCCAAGAACAGGCGGTGGCTTTTCTTTCTCGCAACTGAAGAGACCGAGCAGGATAAAAAAAAGAAAGGACAATTTGAGTCTCCAGAAAAATCCAAACACATTTAGATAAATTAGTTTGTTCATATGCGATATACCTATATTATACGTGCTGATTCAGTTCAATGCTCAATGGTATATATCGCTTTCACTGCTTAGGAACAATTAATATCCTATCACTCAGTAACGGTAAAACAGTAAAAAAAAAAGGGCGACCCATTGGGCCGCCTCTGGAAATTTAATGTGCTTCTGCATCAGCAGGGATGCACGTTTGCAGTACCCACTACCTTCGGTTTTACATAGGTTAACTTTTTCATTTCTGTACCTCCTTTCGGTTCTGTAGACTTTTTTAGTATGTCAACAAATTATTGCTGTTTTTTATCTTCCTTCGTCCTGTCCCACCGGGAGCTGGGGTTCTCCTTGACGCGGATATCAATCCCCCGGGTAACCTCCCCCATTTGAACTGTGGCTTTTTCAACAGGTTTACTCGCGCCCACAGCTCTTACGTAATATTCGCCATCCTCATCAACACGTACGATATATTTGCCGTCAAAGCCTGTTCTCCTGTCAGATATGTAGACAAGATTCTGTATCTGCGGATCGGTGGATGCATAGACAAGCACCCCTTCAGCAGGCGTCCCGTCCTTAAGGAGCACCTTGCCTTCAATAGCAGTTTTACCGGCAGGAAGCCATTCCTCTTTAAATGGCACTGCCCCTGAGATTACGCCAATATTTGTTGCTCCCTCTGATGTAACCATATAGGTCTTTATCTCGCGGCTGTCCCACGCAGGCCAGGTCGGGTCTCCCGCGTCGATAGGAGGTCCGGGGTTCTCACCTGAAAGCTTCTTTGTCGCCAGCATATAGTACTCCCCTGCCGGGATGATTTCGCTGAAGCTTCCGTCCGCCCCAGTGCGGCTAAAGAAATCGCACATCCTCCAGTACTCACGCCTGAAAGGCGAGCCCGATTCAACCCTGTAAAGGCAGACCTGTGCCTCGGATAATGCATCACCGTTAATAGTCAGGATCGTCCCCTTTATCATGCCAAATTCTGTTACCTGAGCAAAGGCAGGGTTCAGCGCCAAAATCAGGCAAAGTCCAGAGAACAGTGTGATAATCAGTTTTCTCATATTAAATTACAGGTGCCCGAACAGTATCTCTGCGAAGGGTCGCTGCGACATGGACCGCCCCTGTACGCATTATCATTATATCATCCCTACCACTGCGTTACGTTGTTCCACTTCTGTTCTGTCCAACTGTTCCCGGGCTGACTATCATGGCATGTGCGGTACGCAGGCGGAGTCGATTTGCTTGTCCCGACATTGCCGAAGAAGTAAGCGCCTCCCGTATTTTGATTCCACACAAACGATTCATCCTTCTCGGTAAACCCGCCACCACCGGCAGGAAAACGGCCAGCACCTGCGCCTTTGTCAGCTACTCTTGAGTATTGCGTTCCGTTTCCTCCTGAAGCAACGCGCCCCCTGTGGTTGTCGTTCAGGCAGTTAGTCACCATCATCCTCGGCAAGGCGGAATTATGGGGCGAATGGCACTTTGAACATGTAAACGCATGCCGTGTATTATTTGCATTTCCGCCAGTGCTCTGTGCCCAACCCTTGACCGTGTCATGGATCCTGTCATAGGTCTTCCAGGTGTTGTTACTGTCAGGATCTATCTGCGACTTTGGATGGCAGTTGAGGCAGAGGCCCGCAAAATCATTGATGGTCTCAGTGATCTTCGCAGCGGCATTGTAATCCCATTTCACAATATCATTGTATTTGCCGTTCATCGTATCAGCAGTAAAGGTGTTCTGGTCTATGTTGTATCCCGGACGGCTGCCGATGTACTGGCGGGCTGCCCTTCTGCCGCCGCCCCGGCTGTCATTTGTGGTTGAGGGCGCAGCGTCTTCTCTGTAGGGAGAGGTCATCCAGGTGCCCTTGAGCATGGGCACAGCATAATCCTGATTTAGTGTGGGACTTACCCCATGCGGGTCATGGCAGGGTGTACAGAGACCATTAATGGTTTTGCTGGGGGTTGTGTTCAAAGCTGATGAAGCAGAGAGATGACCGCCCTTATTTGTTCCTGCTCCTGCTTTATAGGTATATCTCTGCTGAGGACCCGGTGTCCCCAGCCCAAAATACGGGGTGTCGAGATATCCCCGTATCGGCTGTGAAGCCCCATATGTCCCCTGATATCCCCAAGGAGTTGTACCTGCCTCTACTGTCTCATGGCAGTCAAAGCAGAGAGCTGCCCCTGCATTGTATTGGTTCTTGTTACCGGTAGACCCACCAGCCGCAGGCTTGTAGGTCATTGCATAACCGCCTTTACCTGCTATCGTGCTCTTCAGGTTACCTCCCTTAGTTGCATCACTTGTATAACTTGTTGTCGTGCCTTCTACATCCGAACCATGTGAGTTGTGGCAATCAAAACAGGCAACGTTGGTATTCCCGCTCGTATCAGGCCATGTGTCATTCAGATCATAGCCCTGTTGATTTATATACGCAACTCCATGGGAAGAGTGTGCCTTTGTCATGGCAGCTTTTCCATTCGTATTTGCACCGCTGTACTTGCCCCACTGAGTTGAGGTCTCAGGGGTGTAACGCGCATTGATGCTCGTTCCCTTGGTCCAGGTGCCCCCATTCGCGAGGCAATCCTCTCTTTTCTTATCATAGGTCGGATTGCTGCAGGTCCCATCCCATGCGTATTCATTGGGCGTATTGCCATCTCCAAATGGCTGTGTGCTGTTGTTCTCATTATTGTGGCAACTGATACAGTGCTGGTTCATCTCAAGGATCTGTGTCCTCGATCCATCAGTAGTATATCTGACGGCTGTTACCCCAACGCTATAGCTCGCAGGCCTTGTCCCGAACCCGTAGATAACCAGGTCGACCGCTGAACCGGGACTGAGCGATCCTCCATGATATGTGGTATTCACACTACCATCAGCATTTGCTTCCCAGTGGCACTGATAGCAGTGCGTCTCATTCACTGCAACCCCCTGCACATGATGTGAGGACGAGTTGAACTGTCCCATCACAGCAACCCTGTCTCCCATGGCAATTGCATGGCAGATCGTGCATGCCCCATCAGGCCTGAACCCAACTTCATGTGGATGGCAGAGCGTGCAGTCATACATGGCAGGTTCAGACTCATGTAGCCGTGCCGTGGGTGAGTTAAACCGGTGATACAACGTTTTGGTGTGGCAGACCTCGCATATTTTCTGTGATGTTGTATGCACGATAGTATCATCACCGAATCCTCCAGCCCCTGTTTGACTAAATACAACTTCTGCTCCCGGGAAACCTCCTGCAGGAGCTGTGACAGATTCTTTTATCCTCTTTATATTACTTGTGTTGATCGCGTGGCACGTGGCACAGGTGAAGCCGCCATACTCTCCCGATGGGGTCCCCCACGTCCCGCCCCAGTATTTATTGCCGGGAAACCTCAGGCCATTATGCAACATCGAATCATCGCTCCAGACAGCCGGGACCACATGATGAATTTCCTGGACGTTACTATTGCTGCCTGTATAACCGTCACTGTCCTGATAGGTGACCCGCACATGATATGCTTTCCCATTCGTCAATCCCGTGATCTGATACATGAAAGGACTCATGCTATGCGTGACTACTGCTGAACCGAGACTGAAATCAACCTGGTCATAGCCCCACTCAATCAGAAGGGTATTGTCCTTGTCTGAATCTTCAGTATACCGGGCAGTAACGTAAATGGACTGGTCTGCCGGGCTTGCAGCAGCAATTCCTGGAGCTGTGCGGGGTTCATAAACCGGTGTGTGAATATTGAGCTGGTTTGAATCTGCGCTCTCACACGGTTCATTGGTGCTGTAACCCCGGACAGTATAGGTGTAGTCCGTGTCCGGAGAAACGGTCGTGTCCGTATAGGTCCCTCTGCATGGTATTACGTCTGCAAGGAATGAACCATTCCGGTAAATCTTATAGTATTCATTGTTCGTGCATTCAAAAGACCACATGAGAGTAACTTCATAGGACTCAAGGAATGAATACGAGAGGTCATCCGTTGTATTGGCGTAACAGGCCCTCCAGGTAAAGTCTCTTGCTGTTGTTGTTATGATGTTGCCGCAGTCAGGGTCTGTCCCACGGACATCAAGCGTATATGTAACGCCATCTGTATAGTTGCCACATTTTGAGCCACCGTTAATTGATGCAGGAATAGTACTGTTTGATGTCCAGTCAATACAGACATCTGAACCGCCGACGTGATATTCAATATACGCAGAATACCAGTAATTGCTGAAAGAACCGCTGTCTGCCGGCCATGTTGCAGGATATGCCACTGTATCATCTGTGGACACACTTACTGAATTCCAGCGGCCTCTTCCTGTCTGGAAGTCACTGCCTGAGGCGCTGCTGCTATAACGAACGTCAAAGCCTGTCCCACCGCCGTTGCTCTTATAGGCAATCCATACCGGCTGGCCTGAAGGTATAGTGATATCAGGTCCTGTATAGGTAATGGTCAGCCACTGGTTTGTAGCGCTTCCGCTTGTTGTCCCAAAGTCATAGAGAAGTGTGGCTCCCGACGGCCCCGCTGTCAGGCTTCCTCCAGTGTATACGGCAAGCCTGACCTGATCTCCATGATTAGCACCCACATAAATTGATACAGATTTTAAATGCATGTTCGAAGATGAGGGTGCGTTGCCGCTCATTACTCTCGCAAAGTTCGCTTTTGTCGAAGATACCCCCACATTGGTCTTACCCCAGTTATAAGTCGTTGCTGTACCGGGAGTAGATATCATATACTCAATCGATTCTACGTCGCCTGTTTTGCTGAACATGGTGCTTGCATTATAAGGATCCCCTTTTGCTATCTGGCCTGCAGGGATCGTTATTGTGGAAGGGTCAGGGTCAGTACAGGTCGCACCTGTTTCATATGTCAGATAATACGAATACCAGTAATTGCTAAAGGTACCGCTATCTGAAGGCCACGTAGCGGGGAATGCAACAGACTCATCTGTTGATACCTGCCCGCCGGACTGAAACCGGCCGTTTGCTGTCTGAAAATCGCCGGCATTTGCACTGCTGGAAGAATACTGGACAGCAAAACCTGAATCATTCCCTTTGACCGCTACCCAGAGAGGAGCGTTCTTTAAAATGAGCGGACCTGCAGGGCAGGTGAGCGTAAGGAACTGGTTGGTCCCGCTGCCGCTTGTAGCGCCAGCATCACAGAGAAGCGTTGCCCCGTCAGGCCCGGATGACAGGTCACCACCCTGATATACAGCAACCCTGACCTGGCTTGAGTGACTGTTCCCTACATATACGGAGACGCTCTTGAGCTTCATCCCGTCAACATTTGGAGACGTGCCTCCCATGACCCGCACAAAATTCACATTTGTGTTCGTGCCGTTTGCCGCAGTGCGTCCCCAGTTGGTCTGTACAGGAGGAGTATAGTCAACCTCAGCATAAAGCTGGGTAGCACGCATAGCAGTGGAATTTGTGTGGTCGATGATAGCCACCAGGCTGTCAATCTCTGACCATGTCCATGCAGCGCCTGTCTGGGGGTTGGTATTATATGTGCTTCCTGTAAAAAGGGCATATGTTGACGATGACGAAGTCTGACCACTGCTAAAGTAGCTGGACCCGTTGGTCTTTACCCCTATAGTAAATGTTGAACTCCCGCTTGCAGCGTCTCTTCTTGCGCGGGTCTTGATCGTAACAGAGTTGATGGCTCCCGTCTCTGTAGTATGGTTATCAAGCTCAAGATAATAATAATTAGCAGTTCCTGAGGAACTTCCATAGGAAGTATCGCTGTCGTTCGAATCAAGGGCAGTGGCAGCCGTTCCGCCTGAGTATGTAACATTATCACCAGTGGAAGAACCGGACGGATAGAGTGTCAGGATGGTTGCCCAGGACCCCAATGCATTCAATAACAGAAGCGCCACCGTGAGGGCAAATGACAAGAATATATTATTCATGAGTAATCCTCGTATAAAGGTGCCAAACTCGTTCTTACTATCGGCAGTTGTCTTAATATTCTTTATCTCTCTCTTCATCATTCAATTTACCTCATTCATCTGTCCGTGGCACATCTTGATGGCAAGCTGCGCATGTAGAGATATTCGTATTCCAGGTAATATCAAACCCGTTATGGCAAGATACGTTTGAACAGGTGCCGTTACTGTAGGTTGCCTGACTGGCCAGTGTAGCCTTGGAGCTGTCATATGAAGATGCGCCCTGCTTGTAGCCGTTGTTCCTCTGCCAATAGGTGTTCAGCTCAGTCACGGTCGTTATGTCGTCCCTGATCTGCGCTTTTGACCTGATGATAACATTGGCAAAATTGATATCAGCAGTACCGGTCACATGACTCGTCGCAGACGGATCAATGACCATTGTACCTACAGGAGTAGCTGCATGACATACGGCACAGACCGTGTTCTTGTCATTTGCAGCCATCTTCACTACATTGTTATGACAGAGATTACAGTTGATCGTTGTCGATGTGTTAGGATCGCCATGTCCTCCGCCTGAGGCTGCGCCGGCGGGCAGCAGACCATTCGTACCGTTATATATGGTGTCATAATGAATAGCGATCCTGCCATGTGTCATATGTGAGCTTGTATCTGGCATGTTGCCGTGGCAGTCATCGCACTTATCGCCTACAAAGGTCCCACCATACCAGTTGGGTGATGACTTGTACTGATAGGTAGATCCGTCAAAGTAGCCGCTGCTGTGACAGTATACGCTTGAGCAGGTAACGCTGACACGCTGTGTCTGGGTATAGCTCTGAACAGTATTATTCTTTCCCTTCATGGTGCCTGCCGCTCCCGTGTCATTGGGGTCAAGGTTCA
This sequence comes from Nitrospiraceae bacterium, assembly GCA_003599425.1. Classification (GTDB taxonomy): domain Bacteria; phylum Nitrospirota; class Thermodesulfovibrionia; order UBA6902; family UBA6902; genus SURF-23. The sequence continues at coordinate 43,612 of QZKC01000094.1, forward strand.
GGTTGATCACGCCATTCATGTGTGTTGCTGAAGACTGCGGATGGCAGTAGCCACATCCCTTGTTCGGCACGCCGCCAAGATTGCTGTATGAGTACCAGTTCGGCAGCTTTCCATAATCACTTGTTGAAACCTTTCCAACATACGGGGTCTGTACATGTCTGGCATGAGGTGTGTCAGCGATATTTCCCGGTGCCGGGCCGCCTTTGGATGAATGACAGTCGTTGCAGTTGTCTGAAATATTGACCGTTCCATTTATATGAGAGCTTGGATCAGTAAAACCTGTACCGGAAGCATTTACTCCGGCATTATGACAAATAATACAGTCAGTAGCCCCTTTGCCAGAATGTACTGCCAGTGATGATGGAGGATAACCATGACACCGCGAGCAGTCATTGGCTGCATTACCCGTAAGATAGTTTGTATTATTCCAGATCGGAGTCCTGTCTGCCCCGTTTGTAGTGCCCTTTGGCATCGCTCCGCCATGACAGTAAACATTTGAACACTGACCGCCTGAATAACTGGGAGTTGCACTGTTGCTTGAAGCCAGCGCGCCAAAGATGAGCTCTGCTGTTCCTGGAGTGGCATCATTTATATGCCCCGCAGCAGATACAATGGCAGGAACGATATGGCACTCGCTACATGCCACATTGCTGGATATTGTACTCTGCAGGTGTGCCCTATGCGCCCCGACCTGTGCGTCAGTTGCCGCTGAATCTCCCGCAGTATCTGTAGGAGGCGCCTGGGTATAGGCAGGGGCCGGAGACGCGGTTGGAGTGCCATGGCACTTTGTGCACCCATCTATCCCGGTAAAATCCGTTCCCCACGTCGGGGAGGAATTGCCGTGACATGCTGCCGCAGAACATGTTCCATAACCATTTCCGGGCGTTCCGCCTTTTGTATATGAATTTGCTACGTCTATCGATTTATTTACATGATTTGAGTAGTTATACGATGATGCATCATTTGCTGCTCCTGTATGGCAATCACTGCAGCCATTGACCCCGGTTGTACCAAGGTGCGCAGCATGACTGCCACTCGTTAATCCTGATGCCTCTGTAACCTTATGACAGGTTCCACATGCTGCGCTTGCTGAATTTCCCCATGTAGGAATTGCATAGGCCGGAGTTGCTGAGTTTCCGTCCGTTGTTGACTGTCCTGTACTGTGGCAATATGCGGTTGTGCAGGTCGTATATGCACTCGCCTTTGTCTTGTTTGACGGATATCCAAGGTCGCCTGCCGTTACGTCATATACATCGATATTACTATCAAGATGCTGTTCAGGTGGAGTAGTACCACGAACGGCACTGTCATGGCAATCTCCACACACCGCTGTGCTGTACAACGTTGTCGTCACATGCTTTGTATGGCTTCCGGTACCGGGAACATCCGCGTGGCATTCTGAACATCCGCCTCCGGGAGTGCCCCATGTAGGAGTTGTTTTCAGATTCCCTGTTGCGTCATCATGACATGATGCAGTTGAGCAGGTTCCATAGCCGTTTCCGGGTGTGCCACCTGCTGTATAAGAGTTTGCTACATCTATTAATGCATTAATATGGTTTGCTGAATTATATGAAGAGGCATTATTTGCCGCTCCAGTATGACAGTCCCCACATCCGTTTACTCCGGTCGTTCCAAGATGTGCTGCATGGCTGCCACTGGTCAAGCCTGTAACATTATGACATGTCCCGCAGACGCCGCTTGCAGGGGTATCCCATAACGGTGACGCATAAGTCGGAGTAGATGAACTCCCGCTTGAAGTAGACTGTCCTGTGCTGTGGCAATAAATATTAGAACACGTTTTGTTATTATTGTTCGAGACAAATGTCACAGGAGCAGTTGTCGTAGCGTTATACGTTACCCCAGACTGACCATTATATGTCCCTCCTTGATATGACCCGTTGAATAAATAGAATCCTAAGGTAACAGAAAGGCCATTATTATGGGTTGAACCTGTGCCAACACTGTTATAATGACAGGTTGCACAATCGTACCCCTTTGTGTTGACATGTACATTGTGGGCACCGGCAGTTGAAGAACCTGTTACTCCGGGATTATTCACCAAACCATTTGGTCCCCCGGTAGCAGTATTGACTGTGGGGGGATATCCATGGCAGATATCGCAGGCAATCTTGAAGCCCTTCGTATGTTTATGACAATATGTGCAGTCCGTACCTGCATTATGGGCATGGTTCCCTGTAACATCATTCTTGTGATACGTGGACTGGGTATGACATACCTCGCAGACCCCATCATATGTTGCATCGCCGTCCGCAAATGAGTTTGTACCCGTTGAATTGAAAAAACGAACTGTTTTAATTCCACTGTTAGGCGTGGTGATTTTTTCTCTAATGAGACTCCCATAAACAATGATGAACGTATTCCCCGGGCTGACCTTTGTCAGATTGATAGTTCCCTCAACCGTGAGCGTGTCGATGTTATTTCCGGTAATTTTATAATTGTAGGAGTTTTGTGCAATGTTGGGAACAAGGATCAAGCCCTGATACTGGTTATCTGTCCATCCAGCCCCTGTCTTTGTCAGTGACGTTGCATTCACTGAAGATACTACCCCCTGATAGATGTAACTGGCGCTTCCATAGGTCCTGAACTGCTTGTGTCCGTGCGGGTTATGGCAAACACGGCACTCAACCGTCCAGTCTCCGTAACTATTATCCGTCTGATAACTGGAATGGGTATTTACCCCCATCGCCCCCCAATGACAACTCCAGCACAGTTGGTTGTATTCAGTATCATCTATTCCATTCTGACCGTACGTCAGTCCCTCTATCATAAGCGAAGGTTGTGAACCCCACACATAATGGCAACTCTCACAATTGATCCCTTCTGTGCCGTTATGGGGAAAATCAAGCGCATACCCATGAGCTGAAAAAAAGCAAAGCGCCATAACTAATAGTATTCTGATAATTGTATTCATTCCCCTATCCCAGGATTTCCAACCGCAACATTTACTCCATATTTTGAATTGAAAACCGTGAAGCTGCTTTTCTGTATTCCATAGGCATCGAATATTTTCACGACTGCCTCATTATTCATACCTGAACCCATGCCTGCGATTATCTCTGCTACTCCATCTCCGTCCAGATCTCCGCTTGCCAGGTTAGCGCCATAATTTCCAGCTACCCCGGCATTGAATATGGATATAGTTTCAGCATCACCGTTTACAACCTGTATATCGAAACTCTTTTTATAACGGGGGCCGGTTCCGATGATGATCTCATCAAAATAATCTCCATTTATATCTGCGCTTGCCAGGCTGTTACTATTTACATATCGTGATTCAACAGGAAATTCCTTAACAAGTGAAACACTCCACTGACCAACGCCCTTTTCCGTATTTACTTTCCATATCCGGATCCAGCCTTTAATACTTTTATTACCTTTTCCGGTTCCTGACATTGTGACCAGTTCACTCATTTCATCACAATCAATATCTGTGGTAGCAACACGAACTCCGTTATTCGTTTCAAAAGCAAGCAGGCTGATCCCACTGTCTACAAGTTTGTCCTGGGCAGTGTCATATGCAAATATTTTCACCTCAGCAGGATTATTGACCCCAGATCCCACTACTACCTCTGAGTGTCCGTCTCTGTCAAAATCACAACTGGTGACATTGGCTCCATATTTATAATCAAACGCTGTTGTTTTCAGTTGGCTCAGTTCATGACCTTTTCGATCGAAGATTCTTATTTCCGCAGGATTTGAAGGACCAGGTCCAGGAGCAGTGATGATCTCATCGTAGCCGTCACAGTTAACATCACCGGTTGCGACATTGACTCCATAGGGATACTGATGGGCAATGAATTCTACTCCGGTGGATGTTCCATTTGGGTTGTATCCCTTCACAAGTCCGTTATCTTCAAGTCCGGGGCCTTTGCCTACAATTATCTGCTTGAAATATCCACTCTGATTATTTGACGCTTCCTTTATGTATTCGCCGGTAAAACTGATGCTACTGTCTTTTTCCAGTGTCAGGCCCTGAGAAACCGGCTGCTCATATCCGGCAACATCTCCGAAAACTACGACGTATGTGCCGGCAGGTGCATCATTGACCTGCCAGTTCTTGCCGCTTCCAGAATATGAAGCAGTACCGTTGATGATGAATGTGGCCGCTTTTATATTTGTTAAGACATTGATCGCTCCCTTTGCCTCTGTGACACTCAGACTCACTGATACAGCCCTTGTATCTGACGTTGTGCCTTGTCCTTCTATTGTTATAGTTCCGGTATATGTTCCCTGCGTCATGCTTGTTATATCAGCACTCACTGAAATACTATCCTGTGCTGTTCCAGCATATTTGTTTAAAGTAATCCACGCTCTGTCTGAAGAAGCTGTCCAGTTGAGTATGCCATCACCTGCATTGATTACAGAGATACTCTGTGATGACGGCTGAGCACCATTCAATGAAGTAAACTCCAAAGATACCGGCGTTACAGAAAGTACAGGTGTCGGTGGACGAACTACATTTAAAGTGATATCAATTATTTCTGTGCCTCCTGATTCTGCGTTTATCACAACAGTCCCCTCGTATATTCCTTCTGACAATCCTTCAAGATTCACCCCAACCTGCATGGCATGGCTTTCTGACTGTGCAATGGAGCCAGCACTTTCGGAGAGAGTTATCCAACTGTCCTGAGCAGATGCTGACCAGCTCAGAACGCTGTTCCCTGTGTTTTTTATTTCCACGACCTTTGAATCAGGATTATTACCATTCGTAAATCCATCAAATGAAAGGACTGAAGGTGTCACTTCCATTTGTGTATATGCATCCAGTCCATACACTTCCACGCTTTTGGTATTTAGTGACGCTATAAACAGCCTGTTGCTTTTACCCCTAACCAGTCCCAAAGGGGTCCTTAGAGGATTTTCTGTTCCATAGATCGAACCGATATACAGGCCGTTTTCATCAAAGACACGAACTACCTGCTGATATGCATCGCTGACATATATTCTTCCAACTTCATCCTTGATAACACCGACCGGACGGCTTAGTTTCCCTGCTCCAATTCCATACTCTCCAAAACTCCTTTTGTAGATGCCGTTCAGATCAAACACCTGTACTCTTGCACCATGGCTCATTTCCGTTCCTGATTGCCTTAACTGACGGTCGACAACAATGATCTCTCCTGAGGTTTCATGGATTGATATTGAGGTGGGAAAAGTAAATTGGCCATTGCTACTTCCACTCCCTCCAAAAGAATATTTGAAAGAGCCATCAGAATTAAATACCTTTATCAGATCCTGGTCGCTGTCCACCACATAAATTTCGCCTGCTTTACTTGTCGCTATCGCTATCGGTTGTTTGAATTCCCCATCTCCTGATCCAAGTTTGAATAACTTATGCAAATTGCTGTCATAAGCTTCTACGTTCCCATTTCCTTGATTACCCACAAAAATTCTCCCGCTTTCGTCAACCGCAACGCCAAGTGGTACATTCAGTCCATAAAGCAACTTCAACAGGTGGCCGCTCTGGCTGTAAATGAGCAATCTGTTCTCTATTGATTCAGTTACATAGAGGTTTTCATATATATCGAGTGCTGCAGCAGTGGGGGCCGTGAGATTTTCCGTAACCGGCTGAAGTCTTGAATAGTCAGGCATAACAGCAGCCTGTAATGACACTGTCCATAAGAACATAAAACAAAGAAAAAAATACAGCGAGATAAAATCACATCCTATATTCGCTCTACTCTTTTTCATCTTTATCTCCATATATATGTTCAGTAATTTATCGCTCATTGTCCTATTTTTTTACAATGCAACTACCGTACCTGTTCGCATATAAATCAAAAAACTCCAACTTATTGAATAATAGGTAAAGTTATATATCGCTTCTCTTAAAGAAAATGACAAAAAATTGACGTTTGAGGAATTTAACGCACAGGCTGTGTTAAATATATTGAAAATACCAACTCCTGTAATTATGAAGAAAACTCTTTTCATCTTTGATTCTCTTTCATTTCAGTAAGTATTGATTTTGCTTTCTTCCCAACATTCAATTGGGGGAAAAGTTGAGAAACGATCTCATACCCTCTTTCAGCTTCGATATAATTGCTTAAGTTGTAATTTGCTTCAGCATACATGAATAAAAGAGATGCCCTTGAACTTGTTCCTTTTTCAAGATATTCCTTGTATGCAGGGGCTGATAATTTAATCAAGCTTTGCCAATCATCATGTGCAGCATAGGCATTGGCAAGCACATTCTCAACTTTGTTCTGCAACACAGAAGCAGGATATTTTTCCAGAAAATCCCGGTATAAAGTTTCCGCCTTTGAAAAATCCGGCGGAGAGTATTCATCAACATAGATCGTTATAAGTCTTAAGTAGCTTTCCTGTGCAAGCGGGGTTTCCGGATATTCTCTTATGATCTTCTTGTAAAGCTCTTCAATTTGGGGCAGAACAGATCGCCTGTTGTCTGTTGATTCCACTATATCGAGAATTTCAGAAAATATCTCAAGGGACTTTACTTCCTGTTGGGTTCTCATAGCGGGTTCCACCTTCATTTTTGATGGTTGTACATGGGAATTAGTATCCTGTACAGTTTGTATTACACAAGAAGACAGAATACTGACAAGCAGTAAGTTTATAATAATCCTGAACATACAAGAATTCCTCACATATTTATCGTCAAAAAGAGGCTGTTACTTTAGTAGTATCTGTCTATAGACTGTACAGGGGGGGTATGCTAACTATCTGGAGCTTAAAAGAGAAACGGGTGGGATTGAAAAAACACTATTTGGGTTGATTCTTTTTGTAACGTGTCGTTTCCTTAAATATATCGGCGTGGCAACTTAAGCAATCGATGATGTTACCGCCGGCGGCCTGAACCATGGCCTCATATTTTTTGGGGTTTTTCTGTTTTACTTTTTCGATATGCTTTTTGATCAGCTCTTCAGTCTTTGAGTCTGCAAATGCCACTGTTCCTGAAACTGACAACAGTGATAAACATGCAAACAATATCGCTATTGGTCCTAATCTTCTCATAATAACACCTCGCCTCATGTTTTAAAACAAATAATCGCCATATGCCACTGCATCAATCAGATTATTTCCGTGTTTGTGACATTCAGTACACAGGCGATATTCATCACCTATGGGTCCATGACAGGTTGTCGACGAACACCCTGCATCTCCTCCAGGTACCGTTGCCGGATGGTCATGCCTTGCATCACTTATAGCAATATCATGGCACTTGTTGCACAAATTTATCCATTCAGTATTTGGATCTCCTGAGGGGCCAGATCCTGTCCCTGAATCGACAGTAACTGTACTGCCTGTGCTGCCATTAACTTCCCGTCTTATGAGAAAGAGATTGGGGGAGCTGTGAGGCTCATGACAATCAGTACATGCAAGGACATATGTACCACATGTTGCTGATTGATAAGGCGCAAAGATATTTGAACACGTATCAGGTTCCCCAACAGGAGTATTGTTGTCGGCGGTTCCGCTACCGTGTTTTTCGTTACTCCAACTGAACGTATTCAGGTTCCTCGCAAGAGGCGTGCTGCTAATCGTATTTGTGTTATTGTGGCAATCTGTGCAATAGGTAACATAATCAGTCAGGTTCGTTCCATTCTGAGTTGTTGAACCATCCGGCTCATATGTTACAACAGAATTGAACCTGTACGGAGCCTGATATCCTGATGTATAATCACTCATCTTCTCACCTGCACTGTCTCCCCATAGTCCCCAGGAATTATTGTCATTGCTTGAATGCAGACTGGGGCGGGAAACGGGATACCCACGCGAACCTGAAGTTTTTGCACTGCCCGGTGCATTCGCAGGGTCTCCCTGGGCAGCATGCGGATTATGGCATGCATTACATGGGTTAGAGTCTGCTGTATAATTCCATCTCCCTGTGATGAATGTTCTTATGTCATCAAGATAATGCGACGTGTCCGGTGAAGTAAATGAAAAAGATTCGAGGGTGTCATTTACTGTATCAGCATTCCAGCCGCCTGCGCGGTAACTGTAACTCCTGTTAATAATGCTCCCTCCCGATTGATAAGCCCCTGCATCCTTATGGCACTGAAAACAGAAATTATCGGTCTGGCTCACATGGTTACTGTAAAATAGCGTGAATGAGGATGGCCCGCCTGATGATGGCAGCGGTTCTGATCCGTCTATGCTGGCATGCATTTCATGACAGTGAGCACACAGGCCTTTTGTGTAATCAGGGAATCCTGATGCAGTCCGCTTAACGCCATAAGTGGAATTCCCATGAGCTGAGCTGAGATATGTACCGGCATCCGCGAACTTGCCGCAAATAAGCAAGATTGAAATCAGCACTGTTCCAGTGATAAAAACGCTTTTTTTCATTTTGCCTTTTTCTTATAAAACATCAGTTTCTTGATGTATGACATACGTTGCATCCTGATATGGCGGCTGAAAGAGTTGAACTCCTGTAATTCCATCTCATCATATCATCATTATCAGTTGCATGTGCGGCATGGCAGGACAAGCACATGACCGCAGTTCCAGAACCCGGGGTTACTGTGCTGCTCATTGAGCTGGGAACTGTCGTTCTTGCAACAGGTATGGTTATATTGTACGCTGTATAGCTTGCATATTCACCGCTATTAGGCAATATCACATCTGTGGGGTGCCGAAGGAAGGGTGAAGTAGTATCATCCCCTATACCCTGTGAATTATCCAGTTGATTAATAACATGGAATGCCCGGTGACATGTCCCGCAAAAACCGCTCATAGTATTGTTGGAGACCTTTATCCCGCCCGAACCTATTGGAGCAACATGACAAAGACCCGTACAGTCTCCGTTGTAAACAACCGGAGCAGTCGCTCCAAAGTATTCATTGTGGTTCGATGCATCAAAGTTCTGCCACTTCGTAGATGCACTGACCTGACCGTCGTTTTCGTATCCCATGACTGAATACAAAAATCTGTAGCTATTGTACGTCTGGTCCGCAACATCGATCTTTCCGCTTGTGTTTTTGTGGTGAGCGCCTTTCACCCCGCCAGAGCTTGAACGGATACCATGACATCCTCTCGCACCGGCGCAGTTGAGTGTCGACCCGAAATTACTCACCGGCGCATGATAACCCGGAGGCCCGGCCAGCGCCCCTGTTAATGTATTATCAAGATTGCCAAGGTCTATAACATTATGACCTTTGTTGTCTGAGGCTCCGCTGCCTTTGGTCCCGAGCACATAGGCAAAATTACCTCCAGCAAGATCAGCAGACGCACTGCTGTGATATACCTGCGGCGCTCCGGTGACAGGGTCAATATTGCTTGCGGCACCTGAGCCATGACAGCCCAAACACCCGCCCAATGTCAGTGCGTCGTACGGCCCGGTACCTTTCCATGGCTGACCTGAAGCACCATATGTAGCCACTGCCGAACCACCCTGGCTGTTATGCATTGTATGACATGTGCTGCACGCACCCGATATGGCTGTATTTCCATAATCAGCGGGGGTGCAGATAACGGCCAGCAAGATGACGATATATTTTAAAGTTTTCATTGACATATATTATGCAATAATTGTTCTGTATATTTTAAGAACCTCTATATTAAGCAAGCCCACAATAAGAAAACATGCTACATTCTGTGACATTGTATGCAAAGCGCCCTGTTCCGGTCAGCAGTAAGCATAAAATCAGCTCTCGCTGCATGCATACTATGGCATGAATTACAGGTGACAGGCCCTCCGCTTCTTGGATCCACTATATTTGGCCCAACCGGATGCGTAACTTTATGTTGCGATTCATGGCATCGCACACACATAGCAATCTCATCATCCCTGTAATTGAGCGGCCGGTCTGAATGCATCGGGATGTGGCACTCAAAACATTTCCTGTTTTTTACAGGAGCACACCCTACTGATTTCAGGGCCTTCTCCATTGCAGCAGTGTTTCTCTCGGTCTTCTCATGGCATCCCGAGCAAATCTTTGTTTCGCTTGCGGTAAAACTCTTCTTCCCGGATGCGTGGGAGTCATGACAAACAACACATGAATTCTTTGCATCTTTCACATGGATATCGCTGCTGACATATTTCAATTGTGAGTCATCCTTTTTATGACAATCGAGGCATACTCCCTCGCCTTCTTTTTTAGTCGTTATCCTGCTTCCCGGAGTAATAGGATTGTGGCACTGGCTGCATTCCTTGTCCAGAAAGGCCTTATGTCCATAAGGGCCAAGCGCTCCTTTTATCTGTGATCCGTGACCTGAGTGGCATGATGTGCAATCTGATACAGCTACTTCAGAGACAATGGACACTTCACCTGCCCTGCATCTGGGTGCATGACACTCGCGGCAAAGCTTATTCGGAGCAGAAATCAGCAAAAACTCCTCCGAAGACCCGTGCGAATTATGACAGGATGAACATTGGCCTTTCTTGAAAGGCGAGCATCCATATGGCTTATCCATCTGTGCTTCTATGTTTTCATGACAACCAATACAAAGGTCTTTCTCAGCATTTACAAGAAGGTTCGTATAATTGCCGCTATGTGGGTAATGGCATTTTGTGCAGAGATCGTCCCTGAGCGGACTATGGACGCTTTGGCTTTTCAGAAGATTACGGATCTTTTCATGACAGCCGATACAGACAGAATTAACATCATCCATCAAACCCTTGACATTCCCGGCATGGGAATTATGGCAGGTTAAGCACTTGCCCTCTCTGAAAAGAAAGTGAACAGCAGGGGATGAAAGTTTTTCTTTCAGTTCCCTGTGACATTCATAGCAGAGGCCGGGGACAGATGATTTCAGCTTGACCTCAGCAGGAGCAGGAGAATACCCAAGAGGCATAAGAAAATAAATTATTATGAAGAGGACAATCTTGATTTTGAGGTTTTCAGTGGCACGCATCGCAGTCTCCTTCCGCAACCGGCTTGTGAAGAATATTTTTCAGCAGTCCTGGTTTTTCCGTCACATGCGGGACATGACAGGTCAAGCAATGGCCGATCTTCGCTATCGGCTGAGTATGTGCTTTAAGAAGATTCCCGGTATCCTCTGAATGGCATTGCACGCATAAAGCAGGATCCTTGGCACTCAGCAAATATTTTGAATCAGAATAGTGGGGGAAATGGCAGCTCAGGCAACTCCCCTCCTCCAACTGAAGGTGCCCTTTCCTCGTTTTTGCAGTTATGATCCTCTCATGACATGAGAGACAAAGCTCATTTGGCTTGTTCAAAAGCTGATATTTGAGCTTGGTACCATGAGGACTGTGACAGGACGTACAGTTGCCGTTTTCTACAGGCAGATGTTTGTTGCTGCTCTTATACGTTTCGGTCTCCATTTTCTTATGGCATGTATAACAAAGCTCCTTCACCGGCCTGGTGATGACCCCGGTGAAATCACTCGCATGGGGATCATGACATTCATTACATTTTTTATCCCTGAACAGGGGATGCCCGCCGCTTTTATCAACTCTCAGGAACATGCTCTCATGGCATTTGATGCAAACCTGCTCCGGCGGCCTGCTCAATAATTTTTCAAATGAAGACGCATGTGATCTGTGGCAGGAACCGCACGCTCTCTTTGCTACCGGGGTGTGGACATATATTTTGAAAAAATTTTTCTCTTCTTTCTGGTGACAGGTATAACACAGATCAACAGGGGAAACCTTCATCATATATGGATATCCAGTTCCGTGTGAATCATGGCATTTTGTGCATTCAAGACTGGAGAAAGGTTCATGGGAGAAGGCCATTTTCAATTCATCACGCACTCCCTGATGACAGGTAAAACACAACTGCTTCTGTGAAGCTTTAAGGTAATACGGATTTTCAGATGCATGAGGATCGTGGCAGGCTGTACAGCCCTGCTTTTTGATCGGGTCATGCACATGTGACACGTTTATCTTAGGTTTTTCAGCGTGGCACTTCATGCACAGAGCATTTTTATCCTCTCTGGTGATCTTTGGATAATCAGAGGCATGAGGGCTGTGACACGTGATGCACTCTCCTTTTTCTGTAACCGGATGCCTGTATGCTGTCCGGTATGAACGCTCTTCTTTTTTATGACAGGAATAACAAAGTGAGCTGCCTGAAGCTGTCAGACCGAACGGCTCCGGATCAGTCGCTGGCCTGTGGCAGGAACTGCATTGAGCGAGTCTTAACGGTTCATGAACAGATTCTCTAAGCAATTTATCATTGGAGGAACTGTGAGGAGCGTGGCAGTCTGAACAGTGTGATCGCTCAACCGGATAATTCTTGTGGGCATTATTAAAAACAGAAGACTTGTAATCATGGCAGGAGCTGCATAACTCCCTCTCTTCCTTAATGAGGTTGCTCTTGAACTGAGACCCATGGGCTGCATGACAGGCGAGACAGCCATCCTCAAGCGCTTTATGCTGTCTGGGCCGGGCAAAAGAAGTTTTATCATGACAGACAAAACATTGCCCGCTTCCTGTATTTTTTTGCAAAGACTTATTGTCTGAAGCATGCGGATCATGGCACGGAAGACATACTCCGTTTTTCAGGGCAGTATGGACACTGGACATTTTCTGGACATCTGAAGCCATCTGTGAATGGCACGTGTAACAGAGTTTCCTCTCTTCTTTTTCCCTGAATGATTTGACTGCAAGCTTTCCATGCCTGAGGTGGCAGGACTCACAGTCCTGTTTACTCATCGGATCATGGACATACTTCATCTTAAAAGCATCCTGCTTTTCCTTATGGCAGTCCATACAGGGCTTTGGCGCAAATTTCTTCCTCACCTGCGGTTCAGGGGCACAGGAAACGAAAATAGCTGTTATCAGAACTGTCAGAATTAATTTAAAAATGTTATGAGGATTAATTCTTTCCACCTTTGAACCCTTTTTCAAATGAATCCAGGTTTTCAGGATACATTATTATTTCAGCATCCTGTCTCAGTTTGTCCGTATAGCCGCTGAGGAGCTCATTGAACTTCTTCCGGAACAGTATCGCCTGGATTGAAGATTTTACTTTACTGAAATCCTCAGGCTCTCTCCTGCTCTTTTCCTGAAGCATGATGATCTTGTAAAACTCAGCGTCTTCAATTATGGAGCTTATATCGCCGGGATTCATTGAGTCAATAATTTCCTGTAACGGCCTCGGAAGACCCGATTTCATTGACCATCCAGCATCCCCTCCCTGCAGGGCATAAGAATCAGCAGATCTTGTTTTTGCAAGCCATGAGAAACTCGCGCCGCCCTTCAGGCTGCTCTCAATATCTTGGGCTTCCTCCCTTGTCTTTAAGGTGATCTGCTGGATTTTATACGTATAAGGCTTTAAGAACTCATCCTGATGATCTGTATAATACGTATTTAAATCTTCATCAGATATTATTATCTTCGGGACGAGTACAGTAGTAAAGAATGTATTTTTAAGGATCTGCTCCTTATATCGCCTCGCCATATCTTTCAGATCAGATGTTGCGGTATATTGGCGCCTCAGAGCTTCAATATCAACCAGCTTTTTATCAAGCCAATGGTTCAAAACCGCTTCTTTATTGCGGCTTGTACCGGAAAGCATGGCAGTAAAAGCACCTGCGGTGAGAACCGTATCTTCAACCTCTACCAATGGCCTCTCATCCTTTAGCCATGTTTCCCTTGCTTCATTCTTTCCGTCAAATACAATAGCAGACAAGATATCATCATGTACCATTGGTTTGATCGATCCACGGAGAGACCTGAGATATTCAGCACTACGCTCTTTTATCATCTGCTGTTTGGCCTCATGCGTGATCTTTTCCCTGATCTTTTCCAGGTCCTCAACGGGGGCCTCCTGCCGGCTGATCAATTTCAGGATGTAATATTTATTGCCGTTTTCGATAACACCGCTGAACTCTCCTTCTTTGAGAGAGGCAACAGACTCATCAAATTTTGTTCCGAGGGAGTTCCTTGTCATGACAATTTCAGTTTGATCTTTCAGGACATGAGGGGTATGTCCCTTTGCCATGTCGCTGAAATTGCTCCCGCTTCGCAGTTGTTCAAGGATCTTTTCTGCTTCCTCGCTGGTATTTGCCTCGATAACGGAAAGAGTAAGCCGCTCATAGTTCTTCCTGTAATATCCTCTGATATCTTCTTCATCTACAGATACTTTATGCAGGATCTCCTCATCGTAGAGCCTTGTTACCGACTCCCTGAGAATATACGCCTCTGTTTTCTGCCTCACTTCTGGAAATTCTTCCATATTCATGTGCTTCGCTTCCTGCACGATCAGTTTGTCGTCTATGAGTTTTTGCAGATAGTCATGTAAGTTAAGAGACTGGGCGGATGACATGTCCTCCCTCCTGTGCGATATCTCAAGTGAATACACGTAGTCTCCTGTCGTGACAGGTTCACCATCAACAAGCACGAGAATATCGCTTTTGTGAGGCAATGACGCGCATCCAAATAAAAACAAAACAAAAAGCAGGGGATACAGGAGAAAAAAAAGAGGATTTACGGAGTTATAAAGCAGTCGCGACATGGCGATTACACTGTTTTGTATCTTCGCCGACAGCAGCTTGACTGCCTTTATGTTGAACACTCTGAATGCTAAATTTATTGTTTGCTCGGTCATTCTCACTGCTCATGTGTATCGTGAAAAGAGCCTCTCTGCGGTGATCAGACGAGTTTTTCTGCCCCGTTATTGTGACAGTGCTTTCTTCATCTGTTTCACCATTGATGAGACGACGTTATAGGCAACCCTGTCAGCTGGCTCTTTCTCTCCCCATTCAAAGGCAATGACATTCTTTTCGCTGTTTAATCGAGACGTATTATACCACAGTATTTTGTTATTACGGGCATCCAGCAGCCTTGCAGTCATTGATATTACCGATGCAGTTGAGGTATCGGATCCTGAGGGATAGCTCTCTACAGTGCCGAGGAGTACCGTGTCCGCGTCCAGTTCTTTTGATAACTCCTCCATCCTTTTGTAATCAAGTTCCCCGTTGCTCCTCACTTGCAGTTCAACTAGCATTTTTCTGACATCCCCGAATTCGATAGGCTCAAAAGGGGCCTGTTTCAGAAGTTCTACCAGGAACATATACATCGCAACCATGCCGGCCCCGTCAAATCTGCTTTTGTTCTGAAAAGGGATAACGGCCACTCGATATGTTGTCTCCTTTTCCCTCTTCGCAGGTGAAACGTGAAAAGACTCCAGAAGCCTATCAAGCGCTCCTGGAACAAGTTTCTCCACTTCCCTGGTCCTGCCCAATCCCAGGATTGAGGTAACATCTGCACCGCTGACAAAGGCATAATCCGCCCAGACAATAAGGCCGGTAGTTGTGTCAATAAGCCGTGCTACGAGGCCTACATGCGGGTCATCTCCTGAAAAAAATGAAATTATCGAACCTGTAAGAATGCTCTGCACCTGAAATTCCTCATACAGTTTACGGGCCGTTTCTCCCGATACATACCCTGCAAGCCTCGACCTCTCCTTGCAAAGGAACTCACTGACTGCATCCTCATCCATTACCTCAAACCCTCTTGTCTGCAGTTCTGCCTTTAACGCGGGAATAAGCTTTTCCCCGGCTCTCTTGTCAACGCTGAAGTTATCGAAAACAAGGATAGCAATCTTTCCGCCTGTGCTTTGGAGCGGGCTCTCAACGAGGGGGGTATCTGTTTCCGCTGCTGTGACAAAAGGAAACCCTGTAAGCAGCAAAGCAGTTGATGCAATAAGGATTATAATTATCGTACAGTTCTTAGCAAACATTTTCATACTGTTACTCCCGGCGCCCGTACAAATTTTCCAGATTTTTACTGTCTTTTGAGCGTCTGTACCATTCCCCGTATCAAAACCATAACCGTCTCGCTCATGGTTTCCGATTTTGCGCCAAAATGTCGAGCCATAAAGTCAGCACCTCCGCGCGTTCCGGTCATGGACCAGACAATATTGCCTGACCCCGTGTCCGCCATCATCAAGGTAATGGTCGCCTCAGGAGCAGAGACATTCCCTATACGGGTCTCCCCGTACTTTTCGACAGCCCCAATAATAAGCCCCTCAACCTGTAGCGACTTGCCGATGGCCTGTATCTGCTTTTCATTTAAAGATGAAATGTTCTTTATATCAAGGTCATTCAGCGCCGTCATAACCTCCCCGGGGACAATAACATCAACCAGCCCTGAAGCAAGCAATTCACTGGTGACTATCTGCCTAACGATGTCTGCCGCCGCCCTTTCAGGGGTCAGATTGTCTAAAGGCATAACCGCAACCTTTTTGAAATAACTGAAATCAATGTCTTCACGTATATGGTAAACAGGGGCGCTGCTGCGACAGCCCGAAACAATCACTACAACGAACAACATAAGGGTCAATATACATTTCTTCATCATATTCATAACGCTTCTCCTTAAAATAAATTATCGAATGCCTCTTTTATGACATTCCTGGAAACTTCGCCCAGCGTAGCAATTTCTGCCCCGAAATGTCTTGTCCAGAATCCCGGACCTCCGCTCGTATGCCATGTTGACCAGAGTACCTTGCCAGTTGCCGATTCATACAGCGTGAGATAAACCGACACCTCGGGATAGGAAACCGATATCCCCCTGCTTATTTGATATACACTAACTGAGCCGCCCATAATCCCATCTACCTTCAAGGCTTCACCTATCTCCTGAATGTCCGATGGCGTCAATGCTTTCAGGGAACTGACCCTCATCTCCTGCAGCACCCTCCCGACCTCTCCAGGTTCTGTAACATCTATCCCACGTGACAGGAGTTCGATGCCTGTAATGCTGCCTATCTTTTCATCAGCATATCCATCGGTAGTGTAGTTTTCAAAGGGAAGAACTGCAATACTCTTAATGTGTTTTACATCAGTGTGGGGACGGCTATAGTGTTTTACTCCGCCGCTGCATCCACAGATAAAAACCAGACATACATAAAAGAGCAGTTTTCTTTTATCCCTCAGCATCATTTTTAGTTCTAATCTCCCGAAACTGTTCTGAAAATCCCGTTTATTATAAGGCACCTCATCAGAATCTGCAATTTATATTTGCGGTTACGTTATAGCTTTCGGTTTTATTTTCTTCGCTTGTAACTGTATATCCTGAGGAGAGCCTTAGATCGGCAAACTTTGTTATATACCAGATCCCGAAACCATTGATCGTGTCTGTTGTTGTCGGCACCGGGTCAGCTTTGCTGTGCTGGTATCCAAGGTTCAGCCTTATGGCCGGCAACGGAAGCCAGTCTGCTGTTATTCCTTCGGAAATGGTACTGTCGCCGTCTGCGTCAGTAAAATTAAAGTTGCCCGACAGATTGATAAACTGTCCCGGCTGATAGTTGACGATCAGAAGTACATTCTTTGAATCAATAGAATCCTCTTCCGATAATGTATTGGTTATGCCGTAATTCAGATTCCCCGTAATGGTGCGGGTGATCCGGGCATTGACCGTCCCGTTTATGAAACTGGTTTTTGATGATGACGTGTTAGATAAAAAGGATTCCGTTTCGGTATATCCGATATCATTGATCATGTTGATATACCGGTACAGTTGCGCTCCGATGCTTAACAGATATGAATTACTGACAGAGTCTTTTTCATTAAAATTATATCGTTCGCTCCTGATGAGCGAAAGGTTTGTATCAAGCGTCGAAAGGGGGTTAGAATGAAAAGACAGGGAATAAGTATCCAAATACGTATCTATATCATTCTGATTGTCAAAGTTCTCATTTTTCTGAAACCGTGCCGTTGTGGTAAGCAGCCTGTGCGTCTGCCATATGGCTCCTATGCCAACGTCCCTTGTAATGTTGCTCCTGAAACCAGACCCGCCATCCTCTATGGCCTTATCAAAGATGTTTGTAAGTAAACCGCTGAGGGAGCTGAGATAGGACTCCTGGTTCTGATCCCTCCTTTCCACAGAATAATCCAGCGTCAGGGTAAGTTTCTCATGAGGATTGGCACCGGCATTGAAGTTCAGCCTCTGGTTGAAGGACCTGAATACATCACTATCCTCACTGTCCGTTATGTTGTCCGTGCCGTATGCCTCAATTTCCGTAACAAAAACGTTGGGATTGAGAATGCCGGAAGTCACGAGATTAACCGCCTTAAAGAATGAAGCATTATGGGGAGAGGAGAACTCTATTTCGAAACGGTATATATTGTTCAGTGCGTCAAATACGATAACCTTAACATCACTGATCGCTATTTGTGTCCAGGTGCCGCCCTGATTGAAGTCGCTTTTGTAAATATTCCATTGTGCGGGGTTATCAAGTATGTCGTTGAATACATTCGTGGTACTGCTAACATAAATGAACAGCCTGTCCACAGGTCTTTGTGAGGATACTGATACCCCAATGTTATGGAGTTTATTGTTCGGATTTGAACTGCCGAGATCGATACCTGTGCTCACATCGAAAATTTCGTTTGTTAAAACCCCATTGGAAGTTAAAATACCAATATCGGTCGTTACCCCATCGTGCGCATATAGTCCGGTCGCGGACCTCTTAAGGATTACCGTACCTGTCTGAGATGCAAATTGCCGCGTTTTCCCCCGTGAAAAATTACCCTGATAACCCACAAAATAACGGGATCTCATGAAGCGGAATGAATCTGAATAACCGACATTGTACGTACCTGAAAAATTCTCGCTGATCGTCTTTTCAATAGCTGTAAGCGGGGTCCTGTCAGTTGCATGAGTATAGTTCAAGTGAAATCTGAGATCCACAGCCTGTGAAGGCATCACATAGGTTGAGCTGACGGTATAGGTATCATTTGTATGGTCAATGTCATCGACTGAATCATGGTCGTAATCCTTTTGTTTGTCATAATAAACTGAAAGAGACGGCAAGGAAACCGGATTCAGGTTAAAGCGTGAAAAGTAAAATTCTGATGTTTCTCTGCCTTCATCAGACAGGCGTGCTGTTGTCCAATCCTCTTCTCTCCTGTATCCAACGTTGAAGTCGTAGATAGAGTTGCGAAGAAAGAATGTAATGCCCGGCTCCAGGAGCCTCCGATTTGATTCTGTTGTAACGCTGGATTGACCGCTTGAACTGGAATCTATAAGATTTGCCCTCAAGTTAAACTGATATGACAGAAGCGGCGTAAGGTATTGCTCCATGTTCAGATAATAATTCTGGTTGAGGGTGTCGCTGGATGATATCTTTTCTCCGTCCTGAACTACCCATGAATTATTATTGGATATATTTATCAGCCCGTTAATACCTTCAGAACAGGCAAGAGAGCGGCTTAGAATAAGCGCTATAGACATAACTGCAATTTTCCATGCCTTATGCCTCATGTATCCTCAAACGTTCCGTGTCCATGCTTGCCTGAAATTCTCATTTCTATGTTTCAGCCAGTACCTTAATGAAGAAAACACCGTTGTCGCGTCTGTTTAAGTAACGTTATTTCGGGAATACCGCGATCCCGTAGGGTCTGTTGCCTACCGGTATAACCATTTCTTCTTTCCTTGCGGTCTTATCAACTACAGAAACACTGTTTGACCCCCTGTTGACCACATAAAGCTTTATTTCCTCAGGGTCAAGAATAAAAGAACGGGGAGCATCTCCTACCGCAACCACCCCCATGACCGGCGGAGTTACCGTTTTCAAAGCAGCGGAACCTTCTGTAAACGGCCGTACGATCATGATCTCACCTGGTCTTTCTTTTAAAAGGTAAAGCCTGTCAAACACAGGATCAGAAATGACACCTGTTATGGAGGTCCCGACATTGTTGATAGCGCTAACCGCATTCTCATCCTCTCCTTTTAT
>QZKC01000052.1 GCA_003599425.1 Nitrospiraceae bacterium
TACACTGCCGCGCTGTTCATCGCATGGATCATTATTGTGGTCACATCGCTGGCATGGAACGTTTTTCATGAAAAGCAGAATACCCGTGAATTGGCCCTCATGGAGGCCCGGATTCATTTTAATAAGGACTTGGCGTTCCGCTCATGGGCAGCAATGAATGGTGGCGTATATGTGCCTCCTACTCAGAAGACCCCTCCCAACCCCTATCTGTATGTGGCGGAGCGCGATATTAAGACCACATCAGGGCAAGCGCTGACATTAATAAATCCAGCCTATATGCTGCGCCAGGTAATGACTTATTATTCAGAACTCTACGGGGTCAAGGGGCGCCTCACCAGCCTGAAGGTCTTGAATCCTGTGAATGAACCTGATGCGTGGGAACGCTCGGCCCTTCAGGACTTTGAGCGCGGCCAAAAGGAAGTAGTCGATTTTATTAAAACGGAAGGCGAGCCCCGCCTGCGGTTGATGCGGCCGCTGTTTACTGAAAAAGAATGCCTGCAGTGCCATGCTTTTCAGGGCTATCGGGAAGGAGATGTCCGCGGTGGAATCTCTGTCACAGTTCCGCTCAGGCCCTACTTGGCTATTGAACAGAAGGTGATAATGGGGGTTGCTTTGTCTCATGGAATATTCTGGCTCCTTGGTATGCTTGCTATTGGTCTTGCATCCAACAGGATAGAGAAGCGTGTGCGGGAACGGAACATGGCGCAGGAGCAGCTTGAGCACCAGGCGTTTTATGACAAGCTGACCAAACTTCCGAACCGGACGCTGTTCATTCAGCATGTGAAGGAAGAGATAATCCGTTCTAAAGATATGGGGAATCAGTTTGCTGTGCTTTTTCTTGATCTTGACCGCTTTAAAAATATCAACGACAGTCTCGGGCATGTTATTGGTGATAAACTTCTTGTCATCATGTCTGAGAGACTGAAGGACTGCATTCGTCCTGATGATGTGATAGCCCGCTTTGGAGGGGATGAGTTTGCGATACTGCTCAGGAATTGTAAAGAGGTATCAGGTGCGACACGCTCTGCAGAAAGGATACAGAAAAAGATATCCGTCCCGTTCAGGCTGGATAAACATGAAATATTTCTTTCCGTGAGTATTGGAATTGCCCTGAGTGAAACCGGTTATGAGAGTGAAGAAGATGTCCTTCGTGATGCTGACACAGCGATGTACCGGGCCAAGGCACGGGGCAGGGCATGTTATGAATTATTTGATGTGCATATGTATACTGCTGCAATAAATCTCCTGCAACTGGAAGCAGATCTCAGGAGGGCTGTCGAGAACAAAGATTTTCAGGTCTATTATCAGCCGATTATATCGCTGCATGATGACAGGATTCTCGGGGCTGAGGCCGTAATCAGATGGACCCACCCTCAGCGGGGGCCTATTTCTCCGATGGAGTTTATCCCGCTGGCTGAAGAAACAGGCCTCATTTCAGAGATAGGCGGATGGATACTCAGGACAGCGTGTGCACAGAACAGGGCATGGCATGGAGCAGGATATGAGCATCTTCTCATAAAGGTAAATTTTTCTGCATGCCAGTTTTATCATGAGGACATTCTGGAGCTGATCAGGAAGGCGTTGCGGGAAAGCAACATGAATGCCCAATTTCTGGACATCGAGATCACCGAGGGTGTTGCTGCTGCTGATAAAAGTATTGCCCTGTTCCGCGAGTTAAGCAACCTGGGCATAAAGATTTCGATTGATGATTTTGGCACGGGATATTCTTCCCTTGGTTCCCTGAATCGCCTTCCCGTTAATACAATAAAAATCGACAGGTCCTTTGTAAGAGACATTGCAGTAGATCATCATGCCGGCGCCATTGTCAAAACAATTATTTCCATGGCACATAATCTGAGCATGAAGGTGCTGGCAGAGGGGGTTGAAAATGAGCAGCAGCGTTTATTCCTTAAGTCACATGGATGTGATGAAGCCCAGGGGTTTCTGTTCAGTCCGCCCGTGCCTGATATAGAGTTTTCAAGACTTCTTGTAAGATGGGGACAATAAAGCTTTAGTGGTGCTATAGAGAGAGCTTTATCAGTTGTCTCTGTCTCTATCCACATACTATCAAAGGGTTCTCTCACGTTATTGAGACATAATTATTTTAGGCGGGATCGCTTGACAATAATGGTTATTAGTTGATATGATTTATCTACAGAAAATAGGTATTGAGCAATTATGGAAAGATACAGAAAAATAAACTTAAAGCTCACACCACAACGGATGGCGATTTTTGACTATCTTGATGGAAATAAAGCCCATCCTTCTGCAGAGCAGATCTACAGGGGAATCAGGAAAAAATTCCCGACCACTTCATTTGCAACGGTTTACAAGACACTTGAGGCCCTTAAAAAGAAAGGGCAGATACATGAATTGACTATTGATGAGTCGAGAAGACGTTATGATCCTGATACAAACTATCATCATCATCTCATCTGTCTTGATTGCAAAAGTATAGTAGATGTCAACATTGATTTTAACATCACGATACCCGATGACCAGAAATATTCCTATGACGTCATCGGTAATCATATACAGTTTTTTGGCGTGTGTCCAAAGTGCAGGGACAACCACGATAGTCAAAAATAAAGAAGGAGGACTTCATATGTGTACTGACCATGCGATGGCATGTAAATGCGGCAATAACGTTGCTAACTTCAATTTCAGAAATGATTTTATGCCCCCTGAGGTAATAGAGGCCTTGTATTGTCCAATTTGCTCGGACGAATTAAAGCTGGACGCTGAAACTATGCTCAATGATAACGGGTGGGTAATTGAATTCGATATGGAGGTGGCAGGCTTTTACAGGAACAGGCTTCCTGCCGGTGATGCGGAGCGTTTGTCCCCTGAGATCCTTTTTAATGAAGGATACGCAACATGGCGCGGAATTTATCCCGGCGATCACATTGACAGCATAAAAGAACGACAGGAACTGACAGCGCTGGCAAAGACCGATCCAAGGAAGTATTTTGAAGAGGTGAAAAACTGGGCCAACTGCAGGATGGCCAGGCTAAAAGAAAAAGGCTGGAGGAAGGCACATGAAGGATAGGCGTCTTGAAGAAAAACCGGGATGCTCTGATAAACGTGCTCTATTCCCGGAAGAAATTGCATGTCCGCAATGTGGTATTGAGACGGAAATATGGAACGATGAGACGGAAGCATCCTGCAAAAAATGCGGGACTCTTTTTATCAAGGCAAATATAGCCAGCAGTTAGAATAAATTTTTTACAAACTTGATTCTGAGGGATTAGAGTTCAATAAATACAACAAGGAATAAAGAACTGAAAGGAGAGAAATAATGTCTAAAACAGAAAAGAACCTGCAGGATGCCTTTGCAGGAGAATCACAGGCAAACAGGAAATATCTCGCTTTTGCAAAAAAGGCCGGGAAGGAAGGGTACAAGCAAGCAGCAAAACTGTTCAGGGCCGCTGCCGAAGCAGAAACAGTACATGCACACAATCATCTGAGGGAGCTCAAGGGAATAAAGAGTACAAAGGAAAACCTTGAGGAAGCAGTTAACGGAGAATCCTTTGAATTTCAGAAGATGTATCCACAGATGATTAAGGACGCTGAGGAAGAGGGGAACAAGTCAGCGCTGAGGAGCTTTAACTTTGCCAATGAGGTCGAAAAGATACATGCTGACCTGTATAAAAAAGCGCTCGCAAGTCTTGGCAGCAACGAAGAGACAGATTATTATATCTGTGATGTCTGCGGATATACTGCTGAAGGACATGCGCCTGACAAATGTCCTGTGTGCAGCGCAAAGAAAGAGATGTTCAGGAAGATAGATTAGGTCTCTAAAAACTTTTTCAATTCATCTTCATCAATTTTGTATTCACGCGCAAGGTGCTGCGCTGTAGCTCCTGTCTGTTTCATGACCTCTTTGACATAATCTCCAAAGCTGGTCTGCTTTTCACAGGTATTAAAATAGCTCTTGAGCACCATGGACAGCCCTTCTGAAGGGATCCGGTATCCCTTTCCAGTAGCCTCGGCCTCGCCGATGCTTTCAGGGATGCCAATGACAGCCATCCTGTCATCCACGATAATGAACCTCATGTTATGCACCATGAGACAACTGCTGTACATAATTTCAGCCCCAGCTTTTGTATAAAGAGAACCTACATGCAGCCTGTCAGGGAATTTTGGCAGGAGATATTTCACGCGGACTCCTTTTTTTGTAAGGGTTTCGAGGATTGCCGATATGTCTTTTGTCATCTGGCTATCGCTTTTCCCGGGAAACCTGCCCGTAATGCAGCCGACTATTTCCTCCTTTGCGCTCATCATGGCATCCAGCACTGTGAGGAAATACTCCTGACGCGTAAGGATTCTTGTCGCCTTGCTCATTTCTCCAAGGAGCTTGTCCCTCTGCCTGCCTTCCTTTAAGCTGAGAACAAGAAGAATGATTGTGGCGACGAGCAAAACGGATTCAAGCAGGAGAAGGCCGATTTCAATGGACATAATTTACCTCCTTTGTTGAGAAACCGTATTGATCCGGCATGATCGATAAACAGTATGCCGTCGCTGATATGGTCGAGTATGATCCTGAGTTCTTTTACGTTTCCTCTGAAAGGCATAACTACCTCTTCTCATAAAAAGTATAACGTCTATCCTGAAAAAAGCAATTGATAACAGACCTGCAGGAGATTAAAATTCCTTTATTATCCTGTCTAATCTGTTCTCTACAAGCTGCCTTATCTCAGAAATACGTTGCTGAGATTGTGCCTCAAAGCGGAGCACAAGCACAGGCTGCGTGTTCGACGCACGGATGAGAGCCCAGCCATCGGGAAACTGTATCCTTATTCCATCGATGGTAATAGATGGGTATTCGTTAAATGCTGTTTGAGCCTTTTCAGCGATCATGAATTTTATTTCATCAGGACAGTCAAACCTGATCTCCGGGGTTGCGACAGTGTGCGGAACATCTTTTAAAAGATTTTTCGTGCTGTACGGCATTCCGGCTTTTTTTATGATCTCAAGGAGCCTCAGGCTTGCGTAGACAGCGTCATCATAGCCGAAGTACCGGTGCGCGAAGAACAGATGCCCGCTCATCTCTCCGGCAAGAAGGGCATGCTCTTTTTTCAGTTTCTCCTTGATCAGGGAATGCCCGGTCTTCCACATGATCGGGATCCCCCCATGAGCGGCTATATCATCATACATGGTCTGTGAACACTTCACCTCGCCGATTATCTTTGCTCCGGGATTGTCTTTCAGTATGTCGCGTGAAAAGATTATCATCAGTTTGTCTCCCCATATGATATTGCCGTCCTCGTCTATCGCGCCGATCCTGTCGGCATCTCCGTCATATCCGATCCCGACATGTGCTTTTGTTTCTTTTACCTTGGCGATAAGGGCTGTAAGATTCTTCTCGACTGTCGGGTCAGGATGGTGATTCGGGAAATTGCCGTCCGGCTCACAGTAAAGCTCTATCACTTCCGCGCCGAGCGCTTTCATGATCTTTGGGGCAACAAGCCCGCCGGTGCCGTTCCCGGCATCAACAACAACTTTTATTCCTGACAGGCTGGGGAATTTGTCTCTTAAATGATCAATGTAATCGTTGATTACCGGATACGTTTCTGTATTGCCGCGGCCTCTCTTAAAATCATCAGCATCTATAATTTTTCTGACATCCTGAATTGCGTCTCCGAAAATAGTGGCCTTGCCCACGCTTAATTTGAAACCGTTGAATTCAGGAGGATTGTGGCTGCCGGTGATCATGACCCCGCCGTCAAGTGATAGTTTATACATCGAATAGTACTGGAGGGGCGTAGGACACACGCCGAGGTCAACAACATCAATTCCTGAACCTGTCAGCCCTTTCAACAGTGAGTCCCTGATCGCCGGGGAATGAAGACGGGCATCCCTGCCGACGCTTATCTTTGCTGTTTCTTTATTCAGGGATTTCAGTAAATACGAAGCGAATCCTCTGCCGATCAACTCAACCACATCCGGGGTCAGGTCTTTTTCCCATATCCCTCTGATGTCATACTGCCTGAATATTGACGGATTGATCATCAAGCCTCCATGGATTTTGGTATCAGGAATTATAGCATACCTGCCCTGATATCATTATTTTCATGTTATAAATCTTCTTGCCGTTTCGCATAGCTACGATTATAATTAACCAATAGTTTTTAAAGTGAAAAGCAGGGGGAATTTCATCTATTTTTTTGTGAAAGAGTGTAATGCCCATAACACCTGAAGACAAAGCCCGTGAAGTAATCGACAACATGTTGGGAAAAGCAGGTTGGCATGTCTGCGACCTGAAGGATGCCAATATCTCCTCACATCGAGGCGTTGTCATAAGAAACTTCCCGCTTAAGACAGGACATGGCTTTGCTGATTATCTTTTTTACATTGCCGGTAAGGCTGCCGGCGTTATTGAAGCCAATCTGGGACGGCAGACATTGAAGGAGTTTCAGCAGTTTCAGTCTCCTCAGGTGTTGGCGACTTGATAATCAAGAGTCTTGTTGGTATAATTAAGGTACTGTATTAAGTACTGAAAGGAGTGTTGATATGAATACCTTGACTGCGCAGGAAATTAAGAGAAAAGGAATTTCAGCTGTTGATGAAGTCCTTAAAGACGGCCCGGTCCATATTATTAAAAACAATCAGCCTCAGTATGTTGTCCTCTCTGAAGAGAGATACCGGGAATTGCTTGAGGCCGAGGGTGAGGCATATAATGCGCGCATCCGGGCATCCCTTGAGGACTTAAAAGCAGGAAGGGTAAAACGCGGGTCTGCAAAAGATCTGATAAAAGAATTGAAGCTCGAAGACTGAGGCATGTATACTCTTGTCTGGACTGCTCATTTTACCCGCTCGGTTGAAAAGTTCAAGAAGCGCCATCCCGAACTGAAAAAGAAGCTTGCCCAGGTATTGCGCGACCTTGAGAAAGACCCCTTCCAGCCGCATCTTCATTATCATCATCTCGGGGGAAAGCTTAAAGGTATTCAGGCGGTAAGCATAAATGATAAATACCGGGTCTCGTTGACGGTTGTTATAACAGAAAAAGAGATCGTTCTTCTCGATGTTGGGAGTCACGATGAGGTTTATGGAAAAAGATGAGTTGAGGGGGTAATTCATGAATTACCCCTACAAAAGACATTGCCGGCGGGGTGGGTTATTAAGAAATTAGACGATGCCTGCAACATCATAATGGGACAATCGCCCCCCGGAAATACGTACAATAAAGATAAATCGGGGCTACCATTTTTCCAGGGGAAAGCAGAATTTGGAGTCCGTTATCCAACCGTTGTTAAATGGTGTTCAAACCCTAAAAAAGTTGCCTATAGAGGGGAGGAGGAGACATAACTTCCTGAAAGGTGAAGTCAAATTGACACTAATCAAATCTTTCATTGCAAAATCAGAAGCCAGAATTTAAAATCCATATACCATGAAAACCAAGATAATTGACAGGGCAGAGATTCAAAACATTGCTGCACAACTCAAACAGCAGGGCAAAAAGATCGTCTTCACCAACGGCTGTTTCGACATCCTCCATGTCGGACATGTCCGCTATCTGATGGAGGCAAAAAAGCTCGGCGACATCCTTATTGTCGGCTTGAATGCGGACAGCTCTGTATCACGGATCAAACCCGGCAGGCCGGTCAATTCAGAGAAAGACAGGGCCGAGGTACTTGCAGCTCTCCATATGGTTGATTATGTAACGCTGTTCAGCGAAGACACTCCGTATGAGCTTATTAAGACTGTTCAGCCGGACGTCCTTGTAAAAGGCTCGGACTGGAATGTCAAAGATATCATCGGAGCAGACATTGCCAAGGAAGTCCGCACGATCCCCTTTATTGAAGGGGTATCGACTACAGGGCTTATCAAAAAGATCCAGGATATGAAATAAATCATTTGTGACGCTCTTTCCGTAAGTTCCCCCAAAAACTCACTTCTGTAAAAAATTAAAGTGCAGCCATTCTTTTCTCGATAAGATGTCAGGATTTCACTTAAGGGACAATGCATGTGACATGCAGCTCTTGAACAAAGGAATGAAAGCTTGAATAAAAAGATTACCAAAACATTGCTCTTATTTTGCCTGATCTTGTTTACCATTGTATTTTTTTCAAAGCAAGTTTCAGCGGAAGAAACAATCAATTACGATACGGGGTTGCAGAAGGTGCGTGACTATACGAAGACAAAGAACTTCCAGGAGGCTGAAACCTTATTGAAGGGAATGCTTTCCCGGTATCCGGACAATTCAGAACTGCTCGAAATGTTAGGCAGGATACTTTTCTGGGAAAAGAAATATGATGAGTCCCTGACTGTGTATAAAAGGCTTCTCGAGGTCAGACCATCTCAGAAAGCAGAAGAGGATATGAACAGGGTCATCTCGGCAAAAGAGTTACAGATAGCTCAGGAACTCCAGGACCGCGGCAATATAAAAGAAGCGGAAGAGAGGCTGAAGTTACTTTATAATTCCGGCCGCGATCGTTACTCAGCAGGCTATCAGCTCGGAATCCTGTACATAAGGCAGCGAGACTATGATGAGGCCCTAAAAATATTTTCAGAGCTGAGGACATATTATCCTGAAGATTCCGGATTTGAAGAGCTCTATCTGGAGTCGTTGATACTTACAGGCAATATTAGTATGGCTAAAGAGGGTCTCAACAGCCTTCCAGAGGACAGGAGGGCAAAGCTGCATGACAGAAGGGACGACCTTTTTTATCGGGTCAGAAGAAATTACATGATGATCGGCACTACGTGGGGAGATTACGACCAGGGGATGAAAGATGAAAGACAGCATGACGTCAAATGGAGGCAGCGAATAGCTGAAAAGACATTTGTATTCAGCTTTTCGAATATTGAGAGATTCGGGATAACAGATTCACAGGCCGGGCTTGAGATTTATTCAAAGCTCGGTGAGAAAACAAAAAGATGGGGATATCTGTCTTTTACTGCAAGCCCCGGAGCTGACTTTCTGCCCCGCTGGACTGCCGAAGCCGCGGCCTATCAGGGGTACAGGAACCTTGATCTATCGTTGGGCTATGCGCATATGGAATTCAACAGTTCATCAGTTGACAGGCTTATGCCCGGAATTATCGTTTACCTGCCGTACAGGCTTGCCCTGAACGAGACCCTTTTCATAAACCTGCGCAGAGGTACAACCACCCTGCTCTCTAAGATCCATTATGAGCCCAATCATAAATTCAACTGTTATTACAGTTATTCCTCCGGAAGTTCTGCGGAGGAAATAGGTTCGCTTCAGGACATCGAGAAGATCAGCACGTATTCTCACGGGGCTGAATTTGAATACAGGTTTGTAGAGCAGTTCAGCATCGGAGCAGGACTGAAATTCAGCCGCAGAGAAAACAGCTACACCCAGAACGACATCACTTTTTTCGCGAAATACTGGTGGTAATATGTATACCGCACAGGATACGATCTTCCCATACTTACTGAAAGAATACCTGATCTATTTTATCGGATTTCTTACTGTTACCGTGCTGGCCCTTTTTTTGACCCTCATCGTTCACAAACTACATACTGAAAAAAAGGAAAGGAAGAAACGGAGATTTACTGCAGAATACAAGTCCGCTGTCTCTCAACATGTAAACTTTTATGCCCCGCTGGCTGTGTCACCTGAAAACGATCTGCAGTTCAAGGCCTTTGCAGATGTTTGCGTCGACATGCTTGCAGGCGCTTCACCGTCAGAAGCTGAGAAAATAAAGTCTCTTCTGAAAGAGCTCCAGGTAGTGGACCATTTCAAGAGAGTTGCAGCTTCCGCATCATGGACCAAAAGGTTTTACGCAGTAGAAATACTTGGGTTCTTCATGATCGATGACCTGAAGGGATTTTTCAGAGAAGTTCTCATCAGGGACAGCAGCCGGGAAGTGAGATCAAGGGCTTTATGGGCGTTGAGCCTTATCGCGGATAAAGAGGATATTGAACTTATCACCCGGCTTCTTGCAACAGATATCTCAAATTCTTCAAAGTTCAATGTGTATATCTATTCGAACGTAATCAGTTCATGCAGGAAGCGGGGAATACAGGACTCTGTGACAGATTTTATAAAGGGCATGAAAGAAGATCAGGCTATGCCTATCATTCTTAAAAGAGATTTGATCGAGGCGTGCGGGGTTTCGGGACTTAAAGAAGCCGCTGGTTTGATCATCGGTTATTTTTCCTCACATCAGCATGATTCCCTCATGAAGATCGCCTGCCTTCGGGGGTTAGGCGCACTCGGCAGCCTGAATGCTGGGATCATAATGAACAACCTTACTGACAAAGACTGGAGGGTCCGCGCAGTTGCTGCAAAGGCTTCACATACGCCTGAGGATACCGTCATATCAGAATTACAGAAACTGCTCTATGATCCTGTTTATATCGTAAGAATAAATTCAGCGAGGGCCCTGTCCAGATCAGGAACAAAAGGTTCATTGATACTCGAAAGAGAACGGAATTCAGAGGACAGATTCGTGAGGGATACGGCGCGTTTTATACTGGAAGAGGCGGAGGGCAGATGTTTGAAAGTGTAACTGCTTTTTTATGGTATTTCCAGATCGTGATACTCATATATTTTGTCATAGCCAATGGCACATACACTCTCTTTACACTGCTCTCGCTCAGAGACATCACTAAATATGCCTCCATCGTAACGCGCCATAACATAAACACCCTTTTGTCGGGTGTGTTCTATAAGCCGTTATCCATAATTGTCCCCGCATATAATGAGGAAGCTACAATAGCAACAAGCATAACATCGCTCCTTTCGCTCCAATACCCGGAATATGAGGTCATCGTTGTCAATGACGGGTCCACGGACGATACAATGGCTAAACTGATAGAGACTTTCAAGCTTGTAAAAATTGACAGGGTAACAAGGCTGAATTTAATTCACAAACCTGTCCGTGAGATTTATGTCTCTCTCAATTACCCGAATCTCCTCATCTTGAACAAGGAAAGGGGAGGAAAGGCTGACGCGCTGAATGCCGGGATCAATGCCTCAACTTTTCCGCTCTTCTGCAGTATTGACGCCGACTCCCTGCTCGAGAATGAAGCCCTTTTGAGGGCAGCACGTCTTTTTGTCGAAGATAAAAGGGTTATCGCCACCGGTGGTATTGTGAGGGTACTGAACGGTTCGAGGATCGAAAACGGGGCAGTGACTGAAATACTTGCACCAAAAAAGATGATCGAATGCTTCCAGGCCGTGGAATACATAAAAGGTTTCCTGTCGGGCAGGACCGCGTGGAATTATTTCGGAAGCCTCCTCATTATATCAGGTGCTTTTGGGATCTTCAGGAAAGACGTAGTGCTTGCGATAAAAGGATACAGGGAAACGGTCGGAGAAGATATGGACCTCGTGGTAAGGCTCCACAAACACTGCCGCGAACAGAAGATCCCATATAAGATTATGTTTGTTCCTGATCCCATATGTTTTACGCAGGTACCGTCTGACATGAAATCACTCCTGGACCAGCGGAACCGATGGCACCGGGGGCTGATAGACAGTCTGTTATACAGTAAAAAGATGTTCCTGAACCCCAGATACGGTGCAGTCGGCATATTAGGATATCTGTATTTCTGCCTTCTGGAGGGACTGGGCCCTATAGTGGAATTTTTAGGGTATGTCGGATTTATTCTGTTTTTCCTCTTCGGCTATATAAACAGTGATTTTGCGCTGCTGTTTTTTGTGGTGGCAGTGCTCTGGGGCATGTGGATAAATATCGGTTCTGTGCTGCTGGATGACATCCTGTATAAACGGTATAAGCAAGTGAAGGACCTTACGAAACTGTGCCTGTACGGATTTTTCGAGATGCTCGGATACAGGCAGATCATAACCATTGAACGCATGCTTGCCACGTTTATGTTCTGGAGGAAGAGCTGGGGCAAGGCCAAACGTCAAAAGTTAAGGATGAACGAAACCCATGGGCATACTTAAAAAAATATTTTATCTCTTGCCGAGGCTTATACTTTTTTCCATCTTTGGAGTCTATGCAGTCTTTGCGCTCCTGTCATATTTTGATTATATCGAGCGGTTCCTGTTCCCTCTCCATTTTATCCAGGGAGAAGTTCAGAAACTCGATGATAATATCCTCCTCGGCCCCTATCCTCACTTTGACGAACTCAAGAAACTGCAAAAGGAGACCGGAATCAACACTGTCATCAGCCTGCTGAACGACAGCCTGCCGCAGGAAAAGGCCCTTCTCAACCGGGAAAGAAAAATAGCAGAGAGACTGGGGATAGACCTCTACAGTTATCCCATGACGTACTTCAATTTAAACGGGACGCATAACCGCCGCAATGCCGAAGAGATCAGCGCTCTGGTCAGGAAAATAAATGGGAGCAAGATATATATCCACTGCTATCTCGGCAGGCACAGGGTAAATTTTGTCAGAGACAATCTGATAAAGGCGGGGCTGGGACGTGAAGTTTCGGCTCACAATTGACTATACTGCCTCTTTTATTTCACAGAAGCAAAATTGTGTATAGCGAGTATAATTGCAAAAATAATTCCTGCTGATACTGATATGAAGATCATGTTGTTCCCCCTCGTGGTCTGTCTTCTCTTTCAGGAGAAGTTTCCAGATGGCAGTGAATACACCTCAGGTTACATTTATAACCAACATTTACCTGAAGGCAGAGACATCTTTAGCTGTAAGAGGGTAGTGTCCGGTTTCCTTGAGTTTTTGATCAAAGGTATTCATGGGAATTCAATATACTGCAGTTACTGAATGCAAATTTTATGCTTTGTAGAATATTGAAATAATCTTTTAAGAATCAGATGAATAATGAAAAGCTGCCTGAAGTAAACTGATCAATAGCTGAGCATTCTGCTCACTCTTTGAACAGGGGGATATTATTTCTGAGTTATGAGCAGTCTCTTGATAGGTTTGGGGATCGGCAGCAGGACAAGGTCCTGTCTGCATATCTCCGGCTTGTAAGATTCGTAGTCAAGTATCCCCAATTTTTTCTCAAGCATCTGCGAAGCTATCGAGAGGAGATAGCAGGATATCCAGAATCCTATTGCCATACAGATATATGCTGCATAGATCCTGTTGGGCTGACGCTGGCTTATGATGACGCCTGTCCGTGTCATGTCTACGATGCCGACGATATAAACAATAGATGTGCTCTTGTACAGAGAGTTGAAAAAGCTGACAAACGATGGGAGCATCTTTTTGAAGGCCTGGGGCAAAATGACGAGTTTTACCGCCTGGTAGCGCGTCATGCCTGTTGACAGTGCGGCCTCCATCTGTCCGAACGGAACTGCCAATATGCCGGCCCTGACTATTTCCGCCTGGTAGGCGGATGCATATACTGAAAGGGAAATGATAGCGCACCAGAAGAGCGGTATCCGTGCGCCAACAACAGGAAGGAAGAAATAAAACCAGAAAAGAAGCAGCAGCAGAGGAGTTGATCTGATCACATCGACATAAAGGCCGCAGGGGTACCGCAGATATCTCCTGCAAGACGTCCGGCCCAGCCCGAACAGAATACCAAAGAACAGTCCGATCACAATGGAGAGCACCGCAAGGATAATGTTCATGGACAACCCTGTCAGCGGGCCGTTCGGGTATGCGCCGATAAGGTAATATCTCCAGTTGCCAAGTTGTTCGATCAGGAATTCCATATTATGTCCTCATTTGAGTGATACTGGTAACATCGATATTCAGCCACCTCTCAAGGCGGATCATAAGCACTGCAAGGGTGAGGGACAGGCCGATATAAAAACCCGTTGCGAGAAGCGTAACTTCAAGGCCGCGAAACGTGATAGACTCCACCTGCTGTGTGGCCCATGTCAGTTCAGGGGCTGCTATGGCCATGCAGAGAGAGCTGTTTTTGAAATTATGGATCATACGCGTTCCCAGAGGAGGGAGCACGGTCCTGAATGCCATAGGAAGGATTATGTACCGTATCTGCTGAAACCTGTTGAGGCCGGTAGATACCGCTGCCTCAATATGGCCTCTCGGTACACTGAGGATACCTGTCCTTACAATGTCTGAGACATATGCGGAATTATCAATAGTAAGCCCCAGTATTCCTGCTACGACCGAATAATACGTATATTGATTTAATGTTTCGGTGAGGCCGAAAGGGAGCATCTGAGGAAAAACAAAATAGAAGAATAAAAGCCAGAACAGCCCGGGGATGTTTCGCACGGTCTCCACATACATTCTGGCGGGCAAGTTAAGGAATTTGAAGCGCGAGGTGCGCATGATGGCAAGGATGGTCCCGGCGATGAGGGATAGAGCAGTCGTCACTATGGCGATCAGGAAGGTAAGCTTTACGCCGGTTATCAGCCAGCCTGCAAAGGGTTCTCTGAACGGAATGCTCCAGTCGAAGTCATATCGGAGGTTCAGGATCTTCATTTGTTAAGTTTCAATTCAAGAATCCAAAAAGTCAGGTGATAGAAATTGGCTGTTGGTTTTTAAAGATATAAAATATTACCCTGACAACGGTATGAAATGCAAATCATAAACGGCACGGACCTTTTGTTCCGTGCCGTTTGTCTGTAAAGTCTGTACGGGCATATTGCAATACGCCCTTACTCAATCTCAATCAGGCCATATGTAAAGCATATCGCCGAAAGTATCCTTCGGCAATCTTGGCCGTGCATTTATCGGGAGGGGAGAAATACCCTTCGGGCCGAACCATTTCTGGTAAATTTTTTCATATGATCCGTCTTTGAGTATATCCTGGAGGACAAAGCTTACTTTGTCTCTCCATTTGCTGTCATCAGGCGGTACGCCGATGCCATAAAGGCCCGGGCTCCATATTGCGCCGCCGACTGCTTCATATTCCTCGCCAAGGCTGCCTGCTACTGCAGCCAATATCTGTGCGTCCTGTGAATATGAGTCGATCTTGCCCTGTTTCAACGCAAGAAATCCTTCCGCACTGTTCTGGAAAGAAAGCATTTCCGGTTTCTTGTCCGTGTACTTGGCAATCTCCTGCGGAGCCGCAATGAATGCATTGGACCCCTGATCAACTCCTATCTTCTTCCCGCCAAGGTCTTTTATTGATTTGAATTTGCCTTTTTTGGAATAAAATATCTTGCCTGTCCAGAAATACGGCGGCTCAGCATAATCCATCTGCTCATCGCGGCTTCTGGTATGGCTTATGTTTGCAAGGGAAATGTCGATCGACCTGTTCGCAAGAAACGCGATCCTTGTTTTATTGTCTACAAGAACCCTTTCTACTTTTACTCCAAGTTTTTCTGCTATCACAGTTCCGAGGTCCACATCAAATCCGACCCATTCACCTTTGTCATCGATATAATTCATGGGTGGGGTCGCATTTCCATGCCCTATGCGCACGGTGCCCCTCTTTGTCACTTCATTGAGGAGGCTTTCTCCTGCCGCATATGAAATAAGCGACATGAGAAAAAGTACAGATAACAGCGCTACCAAACAACTTTTTTTCATTCTACTGCTCCTTTCGTTTTGAGGCCTTGATTAAAGGCTTAAAATAAGCCTGGTGAGAGAATATATGAGTTGGAAAACAGAGAGTCATCATATGGAATCAGCAAACTGTACACTGCAATGTTGATGCCAATCGCGTTTTTTTGAATTTAAATGAAAATTTTGTATGCGGATGGTTCAGAGCTGTGCAGAAACTGAACATTATGTTCAGTTTTCGTGCAGTTTGTCGTCACTGCCCCTGCTCATTTTTTCCCGGAGTGTATTCCTTGAGATGCCGAGTAGCTTGGCTGCAAGGGCCTGATTGTTGTTCGTTAACGCAAGCGCCCTCTTGACCAGCAGGTATTCAAAGCCGGCAACTGCTTCTTTATATATATCAGCACCTCCCCTTTGCAGGATCTCATTAACTATACCGGCAAGATTTTTCTCCATATCGTCAGCACTTGTCTCTGAAAAGCGCTTCTGAGAGATCCATTCGCAGTCTTTGGCTGAAAGAATATTTTCCCTGCACATAACCATTCCCCGCTGAATTATGTTTTCAAGCTCTCTCACATTTCCGGGCCAGTCATAGTTCATAAATTCATTCAGCAGCGCAGGGTCTATCCCCTGGACCTCTTTACCTAATTCCCGGTTATAGGTGCGGATAAAATAATATATCAGGTCTTTGATATCGTCTTTTCTTTCCCTGAGAGGGGGTACAGTGACGCTGACAACGTTCAGGCGCCAGTAAAGGTCGTCCCTGAATCTCCCTGCGCTGATGAGTGATTCGAGGTTTTTATTTGTTGCTGCAATAACTCTCACATCTGTTTTAATGAGCTCGCTGCTGCCAAGACGCTGGGAAGAGCCGTCCTGAAGGACTCTGAGCATCTTTGCCTGAAGTGACATCGGCATGTCTCCTATTTCATCAAGGAACATCGTACCTCTGTCACACTGCTCAAATTTCCCGATCTTTTTATTATCAGCTCCGGTAAATGCCCCTTTTTCATGTCCAAAGAGTTCGCTCTCAAGGAGTGTCTCCGGTATTGCAGCGCAGTTCACGGGGAGAAATGGTTTGTTCACCCGATCACTGTGTTGATAGATCGCCCGCGCAATGAGTTCCTTCCCTGTGCCGGTCTCGCCGCGCAGGAGCACGGTCATGGCGCTTGCAGCGATCTGTCCGATCTTCTTGAATATCTCAAGCATGGCAGGACTGTTTCCGATGATCCGCTCTGTCTCATCCCCGCTGGTCTGTTCAAATGTCACGGGTGAGCTCATTTTCCCCGTCAGGATGGCTTTTTCAACGAGAGATAAAAGCATATCGTTATCAACAGGTTTTGTTATGTAATCATAGGCCCCAAACTTCATCGCGGTGATCGCCTTTTCAGAAGTGGAGAAGGCTGTCATGATGACCACAGTGAGGAGAGGCTCCAGAGATTTAAGCTGCTTAAGGGTTTCGATACCGTCCATCCCGGGCATGTTAACATCCATGATGACGAGCGAAGGATGCTCTCTGTCCACTTTTTCAAGGGCCTCTTCACCGCTTGAGGCAGTGGTTACACTATAATCCTGTCTTCCGAGGACTTTTTTGAATGAGTGCAGTATGCCTGGCTCGTCATCTACTACAAGGATTTTGTCCATTTTCTCTCTAACTCAGACATTAAAATATTAAGATGTTTATATCTCACAAAGGTAAGGCTATCTCAGGATTTCTCTAATCGAC
The DNA here is from genome assembly GCA_003599425.1 of Nitrospiraceae bacterium. Classification (GTDB taxonomy): domain Bacteria; phylum Nitrospirota; class Thermodesulfovibrionia; order UBA6902; family UBA6902; genus SURF-23. The sequence continues at coordinate 17,062 of QZKC01000052.1, forward strand.
AAAAATCATTTTAAATTTTTGCTGCTGCGCAATTCTTGTCTTTGTTATTTTCTAAACTCCTAACTCCAAACTCTTAACTCGTTTTTAGCGGTGTCGTATAGAAATCTTCGCCAGCCTTACCTTTGTGCCAGTAGTCCTTCTTGTTATTATCATCATTTATGTTTCCCCTACCGGCAACTTAACAGTAAACACAGTTCCAGCGCCTTCGTTGCTGTGAAAGAATATCTTTCCGCCATGTGATTTCACGATATTATATACGATTGACAGCCCGAGTCCTGTGCCGTTTTCTTTTGTGGTGAAAAAAGGCTCGAAAACCTTTGAACGGATGTCAGGTGATATTCCGCTGCCTTTGTCCCAGATCATGACCTCGACAAATCTGTCATCTGTCTTGCCTGAGATTCTTATTTCTCCTCCATCAGGCATTGCCTGCACGGCATTCAGGATCAGGTTAAGAAATACATGTTCAAGGAGCGCCCGGTCCGCCTTGATCGTTGGGAGTGTATCGATCATGTCCTGCTGAACTGTTATGCCGCTGTTCCTGATATCAAAAGAGGCGAGTGTCAGGACACGCTCTATGAGCGAGTGTATATTGGTATCCGAGGCCTGGAAGGATTTCTGTTTTATAAATCCGGTAAATCTCGTGATTATCGTATCGATCTTTTCTATTTCCCTGCTGATGATCTCGGCATCCTCTTTTGTCATATCCGGCTGATCTTTGAAGGCCTGGAAAAGCATCTTGAGGGTAGTCATGGGATTTTTCAGTTCATGTGCAAGGCCGGACGATATCTGCCCGATCGTCGAGAGCTTTTCCGCTTCAAGAAGATGAGTATAGGTATAGGCTTCCTCCATCTTCTCGCTGACTCTCTTGAGCTCCATTGAAAGCCTGTTGAAGTTGCGCGCCAGGTATCCTAGCTCATCTCCGTAAGGGACATCCACCCTTTTCCCGAATTCCCCTCTGCCGAGCACTTTAGTGAACTCTACAAATTTATTCAGGGGCTCAGTGAGGAGGCGGCTGAAAATAAATGAGACGATCACTCCCAAAAGTGTAACAAGCAATATTATCGGAACAGTTATTTTTCTTACCTCAGCGATGGTCTGCTTCAGATCGTCCTCTCTGATCCCAAGGTGAAGTTCAGCATGTGTTCCGGCAAAAATCTTTATCCCGACATCCCTGATATACCCTTTCTCGGTGTCCAGAAGCTGGATGTTTTTAGTAATGTCATGGAGCGGATTCCATGTAAGGATATCAGGAGGGATCTCATTTTTGAATGTATGCGCAATGAGATTTCCTTCTTCATCCGTGACAAAGATATATTCCACGTCGTTTTCCTTGCCCAGAACCTCGGTGAGGTCATTTGTTGCCTGAAAATAATCTTTCCGGATAACATGATCTGCCACCCGGTCTGAAAGATTTCCCGCAATAGAGACCGCCCTTTTTTCCAGCTCTTCCCTGAAGGCGCTGATAATTACACCTCTTATAGCGAGGAGCGTGAAAAAGACAACGCTTACCGCCATCACTGTCGTAAGGAGAGTTATCCTGGTACGCAGTTTCATTCTGTCAGCACCCCGTACTTTTTCGCGAGCGTTTTTACCTTGTTCAGTTCCAGTTCGTCAACCTTCGAAAACCCTAACGGCATCTCTGTCTGGTCCCAGTCAACAAGCATTGTTTTATGTTTCCCTCGAGGATCAAAAGCAAGGAGCGCGGCACGGACCGCCTCAGCGGTCTTACTGTCAACGGAACTGCTGTAAGCGATAAGGCTTCCCGGAAATGGCTCCGATATTTTCAGTATTTTTATCTTGCCCTCTGATGCCAGTGTTTTTGCAAGGGTATCCTGAATTCCCCCTGCGTCGCACTCTCCGTTCAGGACGGTCTTTACTGTTTCGAGATGAGACCCTGTATAAATATACCTAACAAGGTCTTCAAGATGAATACCCTCGTCCTCAAGCATATTCCTTGGGATCAGATGCCCCTGTGTAGACATCCTTGAACCGAATGCAAAACATTTCCCCTTCAGGTCTTTCAGGCCCTCAATGCTGCTTCCCGGGGAAGTAAATATTATCGAATTATATGTAGTGTCTCCCTCTTTGTTCACTCCGCTTACAAGGTATCGTATCCCGTACCTGGCCTCGCCAATGAGGTAGCTGAGCGTTCCGACAGCAGCAAAGTGCGTAACACCTTTGCCAAGGTCTTCAACGGTACTTTCATATTTCTCGGCGAACTTAATGCGGAAATGCCTGCCAGTGTCTTTTTCAAGATATTGAAGAAGGGGGAGGTATATCCTAACATCTTCTTTGGGCCCGATCCTGAGGTCAAATCCGAACCAGAGGGCATCCTGGGGCGCATACTCATTTAACTCTGCTTTCTCATTGGTCTTTGTGGTCAGACTAACCTTTTTGGGTGTTTCTTTTTCTACGCAGCCTGATGATACCAGCACAAGCAGACAGATAAGAAAAGACAATATTTTCACCTTGATTGCTGCACCCATGAAAATTATTTTAACTTTTATAAAAAAAATTAGCCCAGACAGTTAAACTGCTTGTTCCTCTGTCATTGCGAGAACCGAAATGAAATGGTTTAGGGATGAACCTAAGCTGAACCCTTAAGTTATTTGCGGGCTTGCCCGATATAAATAAAAAAACATATACATAACGTATGCGTTATTAGGCGAGATCCTGGCTCATCATAACAGGCCTATGACAAAGGAAAAATTAATAAAAAACATCTTTCTTGTTTCTGTTGCAATCGCAATTATTTTTCCGCTGACCAATATCTATATCATTTTTCCTGCGTTCACAAAACTTCTTATAACGAACACGGAACATGAAGCTGAGCGCGTGGGCTCTCACCTTGCGAGCATGATCCTGAAACATGACCATGAGCTGACCCGCGAGAGTGTATCAGAACATTTTTCAGGCGGAAAATCCGATGTTGTTCTGAAAGATTTCCACCTCTTGAAACTGAAAATATTCTCCCCTTCAGGACAGATCATTCACTCCTCTGACCAGTCTGAGACAGGGGAAATGAACACAAACCATTACTTTAATGAAATCGTGGCAGGGGGAAAGCCATACACAAATGTTGTGAAAAAGGGCACTCAATCCCTTGAAGGGGAAACCGTGACTGCTGATATTGTCGAAACATATGTCCCTGTAATGCGCAATGGACAGTTCGCCGGCGCCTTTGAGATCTACTATGACATAACCGGGAGGAGCCAGATTCTTAACTCCCTGGTGTTACGTTCTTCTTTTATTCCACTTGGGATTATGATGTGTTTCCTGGTCGTCATTATCATTATCCTGTTTAAGGGCAACAAAGCTCTCGATGATGATAAAGCATATATTTTGCCTAAGCGGTATCTGTCGCCTTACTATTCATTTTTGCTGCTTACGGTATCGATATTTATAGCGGAAACGATCATTATGCTGCTCATTGCAGCGTTCCCTTCACTTTCCCAGTGGAACATGGCCATCCTCGATGCTGTACTGCTGGTTATCATAATTTCTCCCACAATTTATTTTTTCCTGATGAGACCCCTGCTGGCACATATTGCTGAACGCCAAAAAACTGAAGAGCGCATCAAGGAAATAGCCTTTTATGATGAAGTGACAAAATTGCCGAACCGTAATCTGTTTCAGGACCGGCTGAAAAAAGCTATTGAACATGCCGGGCGCTACAAAAGATGCATGACGGTGATCTCTCTCGATATAGACAATTTCAAGAGGATCAATGACACCTTCGAACACAAAGTGGGGGATCTGCTCCTCAGAGAAGTGGCTGAACGGCTGAACAGGTGTGTGCGGGCCTCTGACTCCATCTCACGACCTGGTGAAGACAGCGCCGTCGGTACGGTTGCCCGCATTGGAGGCGATGAATTCATTGTGCTGCTGTCAGAGATCAGTTCTGCCCTGGACGCATCGAGGGTTGCTCAGCGTATCCTTGACGCCATTTCCAGCCCGTTTCAGCTTGCCGGACACGATATTTTCATCACAGCGAGCACAGGCATTGCGCTGTATCCTCAAAATGGTGAAGACCTTGACAGCCTTCTTAAGAATGCGGATACAGCCATGCATCATGCAAAAGATCTCGGCAGGAATAATTATCAGTTTCATGAAGATGCCATGAATGTTTTATCCCTGAAGCGCCTCACCATTGAGAATGAACTGAGAAAGGCGGTGGAACGGGACGAGTTTCTCCTTTACTATCAACCGCAGATCGATATGGTCATGGGCAGGGTGATCGGCTTTGAGGCGCTTATCAGATGGGACCATCCCGTAAAGGGACTTATTCCCCCGGGTGAGTTTATCCCTGTTGCTGAAGAAAGCGGCCTCATATCGCTGATAGATAAGTGGGTGCTGAAAAATGTGTGCTGGCAGCTTAAACACTGGGAGGCGTCGGGCATTGACACACTCAGGGTCTCATTGAACCTTTCTGCGCAGCAGTTCATGAACAGGGATCTGCCGGATATGGTATCACGCTCGGTTGATATGTTCTCAGTTGATCCGCGCAAACTGGAATTTGAGATCACGGAGGGGGTGCTTATGCAGAATGCCGAAATGGCCACGGGGATACTGAAGTCCCTGAAGGATATGGGCATCCGGCTGGCAATGGATGATTTCGGCACAGGGTACTCCTCCTTCAGTTATCTGAAGCGGCTGCCTCTTGACATCATCAAGATAGACCGTTCGTTCATTAATGATGTCCCCGGCGACCCTGATGATGCAGCTATAGTTACGGCCATAATCGCGATGGCAAAAAACCTGAGACTCGATATTGTTGCCGAAGGAGTAGAAAAGATAGAGCAAAAAAAGTTTCTGGTGGAACACGGGTGCATGACTGCGCAGGGGTATCTGTTCAGTGTCCCTTTGTCTGCCGAAAAAGCTTCTTTGCTGCTTCAGGAGAATGCTGTGTTCTGGCATCATGGCCATGGATTTAAGGCAGGGTGCGGCTCAATGAGTCCGTAATATTTCACTTCCGCAGAGCACTATTTAAGAAATTTATTTTAGATACCGATAGATATACATGTAAATTGCCCTTGGAGAGGTAAAATATTTTTTCAGCAGAAAGGATTAAGTTTATGCCGAAAGATAAGAACCTGAAAATCATGCTTTTCATCTCTTTAGCGATAACACTGCTCGTGCCGGCTGTCAATTATCACTTTATATATCCGTCTTTTACCAAAATGATACTTGATAATACGGAGGAGGAGGCAGAGCGCGCGGCACGTCATCTTCAGACAATGATCATCCCTGACACCATAGACCTCAAGAGAGAATCCCTTGTGAAAGACTTGCCTGATAAAGTGGACCAGGCAAAAAAAGATCTTTCCTTCATAAAACTTAAGCTGTTTTCAAGGGAAGGAGAGATCATCTACTCAACCGATTCTAAGGATATCAGGGAAATAAATAAACATGATTATTTTCATCAAGTCGTTGCCAGGGGGGCAAAGTATACAAAAGTTGTTAAAAAGGACACCAAATCTCTCGAAGGAAAAATAGTAAAAGCGGATGTGGTAGAGACATACATCCCCATCATGAGAAACGGAAATTTCGTCGGGGCGTTTGAGATCTATTACGACATTACCCTCAGGTACGAGAAATTGATCAGCGCTGTTTTTAACTTTTCACTCCCCCCCCTGATCATGATGCTCGGTTTTTTTTCCTTTATCGCCATGATGATATTCAGGCTGGACAAAAACATCCTGTACCGCAAACGTGCTGAGACAGAGGCGGTGCTCTATGCTGAAAAACTTAAAAAGAGCAATCGCGAGCTGGAAGAATTTGCCTATATCGCATCACACGACCTGCAGGAACCGCTCAGAAAGATCATGTCGTTCGGAGACCGCCTGAAAGAAAAATACTCCGGGGCGTTTGACGAAAAAGGCCTCGATTATCTTGAGCGGATGCAGAGCGCAGCATTCAGGATGCGGAACCTTATTCAGGGGCTGCTGATGTTCTCCCGCGTTACATCAAAGGCACAGCCTTTTGTCCCTGTAAACCTTTCTGCAGTTGCTCAGGAAGTTTTGTCTGATATGGAAATCCGTATCCAGGAGTCAAAGGGACGCATAGAAGTCGAGCATCTTCCGGTTGTCAATGCAGACCCGATGCAGATGCGGCAGTTGATGCAGAACCTTATCAGTAATGCTCTGAAATTCACCAAGGAGGGAGAAGCTCCTGTTGTAAAGGTCTCCGGCGCTCCGGTAACCGGGCAGGAGAGGACGCAGGACAATGAATTGTATCAAATCACGATTGAGGACAATGGTATCGGGTTTGATGAAAAATATGCTGACCGCATCTTCGGGATGTTCCAGAGACTGCACGGAAGGAAGGAATATGAGGGGACCGGCATCGGACTGACCGTCTGCAAGAAGATCGTTGAACGGCATGGAGGAAGCATTGCTGCAAAGAGTGTTCCAGGAGCGGGAACAAAGTTTATCATCACCCTTCCGGCAAAGCAGTCCGGAAATGACGGCGCAGAGGCAGCGGCGGATAAAGCCATCATATTGTGAGATGAGCAGGAAAACAATAAAAATATTACTTGTCGACGACGATGAAGATGATTATATAATGACCCGGGACCTCCTTTCTGAAATTGACGGGACGACATATGATCTGCAATGGACGACAAACTTTGACGGTGCAGTCACGCTTATTGAGCAAAGAGAGCATGACGTATATCTTTTTGATTATCGTCTCGGAGAACGCACGGGACTTGAGCTTTTACGCGCAGCCATTGAAAAAGGCTGCAGGGCCCCGATCATAATATTAACGGGGCAGGGCGACAAGGAACTGGACATGCTCGCGATGAGGTCTGGTGCGGCAGATTATCTGGTGAAGGGACAGATCAATGCCCCACTGATAGAGAGGTCTATCAGATATGCGATTGAACGCAAACGGTCTGAAGAGGATATCTACCGGATGGCATATTACGATGTCCTGACCAGTCTTCCCAACCGGCTGTTGTTCAGGGATCGTTTGTCACAGGCCATGGGTCTTGCGGAGAGACATGACAGGAAGGTGGCAGTATTATTTATAGATCTCGATAATTTCAAGCGCATTAATGATACCTTTGGCCACCATATGGGGGACCAGTTGCTGAAGAACATTGCGGAGCGTTTGAAAAACTGCATGAGAAAATGCGATTCACTGTCACGGCAGCATCCTGATAGTGCGGTTGATACGGTTGCCCGGCTTGGCGGCGATGAGTTCACCATCCTGCTGTCGGAAATCGGGCATGGCGAGGACGCGGCCAAGGTAGCGCAGCGGATCATTGAGACCCTGGCACAGCAATTTACGCTGAATGCATATGAAATATTCATCAGCGCGAGCATCGGGATTGCCATATATCCGCATGACGGAAATGATATTGATACCCTTTTAAAGAACGCAGATGCTGCGATGTACCATGCAAAATCGGAAGGCAAGAACAATTACCAGTATTACAGGCAGTCCATGAATGCCTCTGCCTTTGAAAGGCTGACTATAGAGAACAAACTGCGCAAGGCAGTGGACAGGAACGAATTTGTCCTTCATTACCAGCCACAGATCGAAGTCAGGACCGGCAAGATAGTCGGACTGGAAGCACTTATACGGTGGCAGCAGGATGACAAACTGATAGAACCCGCAGAATTCATTCCGATAGCAGAAGAGACGTGTTTGATCATTCCCATGAGTGAATGGGTGCTGCATACAGCGGCGACACAGATAAAAGCATGGCAGGCAGCTGGGTTTCACAATATCCCTGTTTCGGTCAATATTTCAAGCCAGCAGTTTCAGCATAAAAAATTTATAGGTTCATTACACGGAGTTATAAAAGATACAGGCATCAGATCCAGGGATATGATATTGGAAATAACAGAGAGCACCATAATGCGGAATACCGACATAGTATTTCATACGCTGTATGAATTATCCAAGATAGGATTGCGGCTTTCGATCGATGATTTCGGCACCGGGTATTCATCGCTGAGCTACCTGAAGCGTTTCCCTCTGCATGCCATAAAGATTGACCGCTCGTTCATAAAGGAGATCAGCACCAGCCCTGATGACGCGGCCATATCAAAGGCCATTATCTCCATGGCGCACAGTCTGAAGATCAGGGTTGTAGCCGAAGGAGTCGAGACAAAGCATCAGCTTGCGTTCCTGTCCGAACAGGGATGCGATGAAGCGCAAGGTTTTCTGTTCAGCCGTCCCTTGCCGGCTGAGGATATCGAGAAACTTTTAGCGATGGATAAAAATACTGAGGGCAGTATATTCCCGATCCTGCACAGGGGCTATGGTATTGTGCAGAGAAGATAAAAGAAAAAAAGCGATCAGCGGTAAGCGGGGGAGAGTCCATTTTTTGATCTGATCGCTGAAAGTTGATAACCGACAGCTTATTGTTCTGCAGGCTGTCATTTGTGTGCGTAATAAATATTGAAAAAATTGTAAACAATTTAAAGGAAGGGGAATAACCATGAACGAAGATTTTAAATCTATAACAATTCTGATGGCAGATGATGATGAGGATGACCGCATGATGGCTGAGGAGGCTTTAAAAGAGGCAAAGCTGCTGAACCCGATCCGGTTCGTCAATGACGGTGAGGAATTGCTTGATTACCTGTACCGGCGGGGTGAATATTCCAACGGCGCTGATGTGCCGCGGCCGGGCTTGATCCTGCTTGATCTTAATATGCCGAGAAAAGACGGGCGTGAGGCTCTTAAGGAAATCAAGGCAGACCCGGAACTGCGGCAAATACCTATTGTTGTGCTGACAACGTCGATAGCTGAGGAGGATATCTATCGGACATACAATCTCGGCGTGAACTCGTATATAACAAAACCAGTTGCATTTGAAGGGTTGGTGGAAGTGATGAAAAGCCTCGCCAACTACTGGTTCAATATTGTCAGGCTTCCAGTGAGCGGGGGAGGAGCATCCTAAAGCCTTGTAATCTTGACCTTCTCCACTTTCTTGCCATCCATTTCGAGGATGAGGAATCTCAGCCCGTGGTATCTTAACTGCTCCCCGACTTTCGGGAGACGGCCGAACAACCCGAAGAGAAAACCGCCGATCGTGTGAAATTCTTCCGTGTCGAGTTTGATACCGACAAGCTCGTTGATCTCATCCATTCCCGTATAGCCTGAAACAACGAAAGTCCTTTCGTCGACAACCTCAACTTCTTTTTCTGACTCCATCGCTTCAAATTCGTCCTGCAGCCCGCCAACTATCTCTTCCATGATATCTTCGAGGGTTATGAGGCCCGCGGTCCCTCCGTGTTCATCCAGGACGATGGCGATCTGGAACTTGTTCTTCTGCATTTCATCAAGCAGCGCTGTGACCATCTTGCTTTCCGGTATGTAATACGCGTCCCGGATGAAATTTTTTATCGGGGTATTAGGAGTTATTTCTTCTTTCGACATCTTCCGCAAAATGTCCTTGACGTATAATACCCCGATTATGTTATCCACGTTTTCCATGATGACCGGATAACGCGAGTAGCCCTCTTCAGAGACAAGGGAGAGAACATCAGCAACTATCGCTTCTTCCGGAACTGCTACGATCTCGGTTCTTGGCACCATGGCCTCGGTAACCTTCTTGTCTCCAAAGGCGAACACATTATGGAGCATCTCTTTTTCTTCCTTCTCGAGGGCGCCCTCTTCTTCACCTATTTTAATCATGGACTTCATTTCTTCTTCCGTCAAAAACTGCGGGGCTGGTTTAATGTCTCCTCCGAAAAGACGGATGATACCGTTTGATAATTTATTAAATATCCAGACAAAAGGAGATATCAGTTTTATATACATTTGCATTGGCCGTGCCATTAACAGGGAGAGGCCTTCAGCATATGTAACGGCAAAGGTCTTCGGTGTCAGTTCGCCGAACACTACGGTAAGGAAAGTCATCACGATGGTGGCTATGACAATGCCTTTATCCTCGCCGAAATAATCGATGGCGATGACTGTCCCCATGGAAGTCGCAAGGACGGTGAAAAGGTTGCCGGAAAGGATCACGGCGCTGAAGAGCCGGTCATGCTGGTCGCGGATCTTCTGGACAATTTCGGCGCGGCTGACGCCTTTTTCGATGAGATGGCGGAGCCTGATACGGTTCACAGAGATAAAAGCCACTTCTGAACCGGAAAGCAGCGCAATAAAGACCAGGCAGACGATTATGATTATGAAGCTGTAAGGGTCAGGGTCCATGTATTATAATTTGATTTTTGAGATGATGGCGTCAGCGACACCCGACGTTGTTTCCGCAGTCGGATCGTCAGGGGCCGGCTTCATGTCATATGTAACGGATTTCCCCTCTTTTATGACAGAAGCAATCGCGCTTTCAAGTTTTTCCGCAGCAGTTGTCTCTCCAAGATGTCGCAGCATCATAACACCGCTGAGCATCATGGCCAGGGGATTTACTTTGTTAAGTCCCTTGTATTTAGGGGCGCTGCCGTGGGTTGCTTCAAATACGGCGTATTCATTGCCAAGGTTGGCGCCAGGGGCAAGGCCCAGTCCCCCGATCAGTCCGGCAGCAAGATCCGAGACTATGTCACCGTACAGGTTTGGAAGCACAAGAACATCGTACAGTTCAGGTTTTTGCACAAGCTGCATGCACATATTATCGATGATTTTGTCTTCAAATTCAATATCAGGATAGTTTTTGGCGACCTCTCGCGATACTTCCAGAAATAGTCCGTCTGAATGCTTCATGATGTTAGCCTTGTGCACGGACGTGACCTTCCGCCTTTTGTTCTTCCTCGCATATTCAAATGCGAAGCGGACAATTCGCTCTGTACCAAACACAGAGATAGGCTTGATGCTGATCCCTGAATCAAGACGGATCATCCTGCCTGACAGGTTTTGAATCAGGTCAATGATCGCTTTGGCGCCAGCCGAGTCTTTTTGATATTCTATCCCCGCATAGAGGTCTTCAGTATTCTCACGGACAATAACAAGATCGATGTTCTCATACCTGGTCCTGGCGCCTGCATATGATTTGCAGGGTCTCAGGCAGCTATAGAGGTCAAGCGCCTGCCGCAGCGTGACATTGACACTCCTGAAGCCTGTGCCGACAGGAGTGGTTATCGGCCCCTTAAGCGCCACTTTGTTTTTCTTGATGGATTCAAGCACCCTGTCAGGCAAGGGGTTGCCTTCCTTATGGTACACATCCTCGCCTGCATTCTGAATGTCCCATGCAAAGGCAACGCCTGTTGCTTCAAGGACCCTTCTCACCGCTTCTGTTATTTCCGGCCCTGTGCCGTCTCCTGGTATAAGTGTTACGTTGTACATGGCAAATTTATTTACTGACCTCCTTAATATTTAATGAATTGCTTTCGTATTCTCTGTGTTCTCAGTGGTTAAACAAAATCAAAACTGCGGGGTAACAGTCAATATCTTGCAAACGGCCTCCGGATACTCCGCTGTGAACCTCAATTCGTCATCGGTAAGTGGACGCTGTGTATGCAGGTTGGCATATTGCACGAGTTCGAGTATTCTACGCGCTTCCCTGTCGTCATGGAAATGGATGCCGAGTTTGTCATATACATGCCTGAACCCTTTAACCCCGCCATATTCGCCAGTTGTTATCATCCTCCCTGTGTCGAGCAGCTCCGGTTCACCCCTGCCAACGTCCTCAGGGTCATACAGCTCATAGTTGCGCCTGTCTTTCAGGGCGCCGTCCGCATGTATGCCGGACTCATGGGCAAAGGCATTGGCGCCGACGCCTGCCTGATTAATGGGGATAGGGATGCCAAAGGCATACGATGCATACCGGGCGATCCTCCACGACTTCTTCAGATCAACATGTTCGTCGAGATGCACTTTTTCAGCAAAACCGTGAGAATATTTGAGGGCCAGAATCGTGGATACGAGGTCGCAGTTGCCTGCCCGCTCGCCGAACCCGTTTACAGTAGTATTAATGTAAGCATCTACCCCGCTTTCTATCGCTCCCTGTGCTCCTGCAACAGATACGGCCTCTGCCATGCCGAGGTCATTGTGGCAGTGCATTTCAATCGGGAACCGCGTTGCCTCTGCGATCTTTTTTATCCTCTGATAGATCGTTATAGGGTCGTCTGCGCCGAGCGTGTCGCAATATCTGAAACGGTCAGCGCCGTTTTCCCGTGCGGCTATCGAAAATTCTATAAGCTTCCCTACATCTGTACGGGAAGCGTCCTCTGCGTTTACCCCAACTGTGTCAGCACCCAGTTCTTTTGCGAGCCTTAGCGCTTCAACCGTGGAATTCATAATATCATTCCAGGTCTTTCGTCCCTGGAATTTTCCCTGTATCATAATATCTGATGTGGATATGGAGATGTTCAGGTGCTTGATGTCAGGGCAATTCCTGAAGGCCTGCTCAACGTCCTCTTTCACGGCCCTGCACCACCCTTCGAGATGCATACGCTTTATTCGCCCCTTTTTCACAAGGTCGAGGTTGGCATTAATGTAATTTACTTCATGTTTCAGGGTAGGGAACCCGATCTCGCTCTGGAAAAGTCCCATTTCATCCAGATAGATGTTCAGCATGGTCTTGGCAAGCTTGCTAAGCAGTATACGCGAGGTCTGAACTCCATCCCGGTTTGTTACATCAATAAGAAATATGTTTTTCAAAGTCAAATATTTAACCATATCTCAGAAACTATTTACAACGCGGACCGGAGGGGTAAGCGTTAAGCAGTCAACAAAGGGGATGTCAATTCTTTTGAGCTGACAGCTTACCTTCTTGATGCGGCAACCCGGGAACTGGTATCATGTAGCATCTTTTGAAGGAGGTATCACATGGCTATTAAGAAGGAACTTCTTGACATACTTGCCTGCCCGAAATGCAAGGGAGACCTCAAGCTTAACGAGCAGGAGAACGGCCTCATATGCGATGCGTGCAAACTCCTTTATCACATCAAAGACGACATCCCGATAATGCTCATTGACGAAGCTGAAAAGATCGAGGGATAATCCGCTCCAACCCCTTACCCTGCCTATCCTTTTTGGCGAACAGATTATGATTTTGAATTAAGCAGATTACCTTTTTTCCATTACTGCCTTCAGGATAAGCACGATCCAAGGCGCGCTGTGCAGGAAGAGATCGAACCAGTCGATGGGACGCTTCAGTTGCCCTTTCGAGAGCATCACGATCTTCTCAAAAAGATGCGGAGGAAAGAACGGCGCAAGCCCAAGCGTAAGGCAGAGAAAAAGGACCGCGGGCCACGGCAGCTTGTCCAGGAGCTGTTCCATACGTCAAGTATATCATATGGTATAATCCCCCATGCGTTTCGTCGCCGACCTCCACATCCATTCCAGATATTCACGCGCCACGAGCAAAGACATGTCTCCGGAGAGCATCTGGAGATGGGCGCAGCTCAAAGGCATTACAGTAATAGGCACTGGCGATTTTACCCATCCAAAGTGGTTTGAGGAACTGAATGAAAAGCTTCAACCTCAGGGGAACGGGCTGTTCGGTCTCAATAAATCGTTTCGCACAGATAATGTCCCTGATTCATGCAGAAGCGAGGTCTCTTTTCTCCTTTCAGCAGAGATAAGCTGCATATACAGCAAGAACGGCAGAACCCGGAAGATACATGCCCTTGTATTTGTCCAGGATTTTCGCGATGCCGCAAAGATAAACCTGGCGTTGGCAAAGATCGGCAACCTCACTGCTGACGGAAGGCCGATATTAGGGCTGGATGCAAAGAAGCTTCTGAAGATAGTGCTCGATAGCGCTCCTGGCGCGATGCTTGTACCGGCACATGCGTGGACCCCGCATTTCTCCGTGTTCGGCGCAGCATCAGGTTTTGACTCACTTGAGGAATGCTTTGAAGAGCTGACTCCTCATATACATGCCATTGAAACAGGATTATCATCAGACCCTGCAATGAACTGGAGGCTCTCGGCGCTCGACAGGATTGCTCTCATATCAAATTCTGACGCACACTCCGCAGCCAAAATAGGCCGGGAGGCGAATGTCTTTGACACGGATATTTCGTATGCCAATATGGTCAATGCCTTGAAACAGAAAAAAGGTTTTTCAGGGACCATCGAGTTTTTCCCCGAAGAGGGGAAATATCATTATGACGGACACAGCAACTGCGGCGTCAGCCTCTCTCCGAAGGAGACGATCAGGCATAATAATCTCTGCCCGGCATGCGGGAAAAAGGTCACAGTAGGCGTTATGCACAGGGTTGAAAAACTTGCTGACCGGGATGAAGGGTTCAGGCCTCATGGATCGCCCGGCTTCCATTCGATCATCCCGCTCCCTGAAATTGTCGCCGAGACATATAATGTGGGTGTTGGAAGCAAGAAAGTTGAAAAGACATATCATCAGCTCCTGCAGGACCTCGGAAATGAGTTCACCATCCTTATGGATGCATCTCTTGATGACATAGAAAAAGCAGGTTCTCCCCTTCTCAGGGAAGCCATTTCACGGATGCGTTCGGGCAATATCCATATTGCCCCCGGATATGACGGTGAGTATGGAAAAGTGAAAATATTTAAAGAACACCCATAACGATTTGCTCCCTGATGATATGTCAATAAGGGGAGCAGACTGCCCTTGAAATAATGAATGAAATTTATCGAGGTAACAATTCCTAAGGCTGCTCTCCGACAACCGCATCCTTAAGTGTCTTCTGCCCAAGAGTATCACTGAAGGCTGCGTCAACTCTTTTCATCACATCCTCTACCCCGGGCACGGAGACGATCTTACTCTCGACCAGAAGAGCTTCTCTATCAACTGTCCTTACAGCATCAAAGATCTCTTTCTGCGCGATCTTGCCGATATCATGCGCCGGGAGGTAAGCCGGAGGGTCATCGCCTGTTTCAAGGAGCAGATCATTCTGCTGGAGCAGGATAATGATATCATGAATGACGTCAACAGGCAGATTGAGGTGTTCGACAAGAGTGTTCAGTGTCCAGGGCTTCCTGTTATTTAAAAAATTATATCCAACATAATACATTACAAGGAAGGCGATCTTTTCCCTGAGCCTGCTGCTGAGGAAGATCGTCCCTTTCTTTACGGCAAGGAATTGCGGGTACTGGTGATAAAAAGATATCTGCGCGCCGATGAGGAGGATGAACCAGCTCAGGTAAAGCCATATCATGAACAGGATCAGTATCGCAAATCCGGAATATACGGCTGCATACTTTACTGAGGTGACAATAAAAGATGCAAACCCCCATCCCGCGATCTCCCATAATACGCCGCCAAGTATACCGCCGAACAGGGCTGATGTGATCTTTACTTTTGTGTTCGGAACGAAATAATAGAGAAACGTAAAGACCCCGCAGATCATCACATATGGGAGCACCTGGAGCACATAATAAAAGACCGTGCCAAAGGGCTCTATAGAAATGATATATTGCATGACGGTTGAGCTCATGAAGGATGCTGTGATGCCTATCGCTGCAAGCATCATGACAGGGCCAACAAGAATAATGCTGATATAGTCGCTGAACTGCCTCATGAAACTCCTCGAACGCTTCACCCGCCAGACATAATTGAAGGTATGCTCTATCTTCTGAATAACAGAAATGACCGTATAGATCAGCAGGGCCAGCCCAAGAGAGCCGAGGATGCCTGCCCTCATGTTTTTTACAAATCCAATGATCCTTGACGTTATTTCTTCTCCCCTGCTACCCAGCGGGGAGAGGAACTCTTGCAGGTAAGGCTCGATCTGGTCCTGAACTCCAAAAGCCTTCAGGACTGAAAAACTTATAGCGAGAATAGGTACAATGGAAAGGAGGGTGGAGTATACGAGGCTCATGGCCCTGAGCGTGAGCTGCCCTTCAAAGAGCTCCTGCAAGGCGACATTGAGCAGCCTCAGGGATTTGATCAGGAATGTTCTGTACTTTCCCAGAGAGCTGGTGTCTATCTCCCAGAGGTCCTTTGTGAAAAACTCGATCAGTCTTTTTCTGGCATTGATCATGGTTGTGTTTTCATTTTATCACGTGAAGAGCTGATTTCATAATAAAAAAACATGGTATAGTAAACCCATGAACCCTTTCGATGTGTACAAAAAGCTCCCGCGCAAAAACTGCGGCAAGTGCTCTGCGGGGACCTGCATGGCTTTTGCGGTTCAACTATTGAGGAGGTCTGCCAGAATTCAGGAGTGCACTGAACTGGATGAAAAGGCTCAGCAGGAGATCGAATCCATGATCTCCGGACCCGGGGACTGGAAAGAGCGCAGGGTGCTGGAACTTTTTCAGGAATTATCCGAACGCAATTTTGCTGACATTGCGAAAGGGATAGGCGCACTGGCAGAAAATGACGGCCTTCGTATTCATTATCTGGGCAGGGATATTCTACTCACGCATACTGATTTTGTGGAACCCCTCGATATCTTCGACAAGCTGCTCATCCTCATGTATGTGAAAATTGCAGGGAACAAATCCCTTACGGGCAAGTGGGCGCCTTTCAGAGATCTGAAGGACGGGTTGATCAGGTCAGAGAGCTTTCATGAGGCGTGTGAAATGTCTCTCGCAAAAATGTTTGGGGAAAATTCTGAAGCCCTGCTGCAAAAAATGTCCGCACTCGGAGCACAGGCCGTGTCCGGCTTTTCTGCAGCGCACAGTCTCGTGGCCTATCCCCTGCCGAAGATCCCCTTTCTCGTCCTTCTCTGGCAGGGAGACGATGAGTTCGAACCAGACTGCAAGATACTCTTTGACTCTACGGTCACAGATTATATTGATGTCGAGGCATTGCTGTATCTCGGGATCGCGCTGGTACGGGCTGTCGGAAGCTGAGCCTTCGTCAATCTTACAACGACAAGCCTGCCAGCGTAATTTATTTGTCCAGTATTTGCCTGACTGTTTTCAGCAATTCATTCGGCATGACAGGTTTTGGGAGAAAGCTCAGGCCTGCCTCAATAATGTCCCTTGTGTGGATCACATCTGCGGTATATCCGCTCATGAATAATACTTTGATATCAGATTTTATTTTAAGGATCTCTTCGTAGGCCTCTTTCCCGTTTCTGCCGGGCATTATCACGTCAAAAATGAGCAGCTTAATGTCTTCTGCCCTCTCATTGAATTTCCTTATTGCTTCGTTGCCGTCTTTTGCTTCTATGATCGTGTATCCAAACTCGCTGAGTATTGAGCTTATAAGGCTCCTGAGCGCTTTGTCATCCTCAGCAACAAGAACAGTTTCAGTTCCGCCCCTGATGAAGACAGACTCCCCGGCAGATGAACCGTCACTTTGTGCAGATTTCAGAAGAGGTAGATACATCCTGAATGTTGTCCCTTTTTCCGGCTCGCTGTATACAGTAATATACCCATTATTCTGATGCACTGCGCCGTACACCATCGCAAGCCCCAGACCGGTGCCCCTGCCTACTTCCTTTGTCGTAAAAAATGGTTCAAATATCCTGTCCTGTGTCTTCTCATCCATTCCAACGCCGGTATCGGTCACAGACAAGGTCGCGTATTCACCCTGAACTCCGAATCCATTACGCGTGATAAATTCATCGTCCATGATCCTCATCCCTGTCTCAATAAAGAAACTCCCTCCATGCGGCATGGCGTCCCTCGCGTTGGTTGCGAGGTTCATCAGGATCTGTTCGATTTGCACGCTGTCAGCCATGATGTACAGCGGCTTCCCGGAAAGGACGACTTTCATCTCTATATCTTCACGTATCACCCGGGACAGGATTCTCTGCACATTGTGTATTATCACATTGAGGTCTACAGGCCTGGGGCTGATGATCTGCCTCCTGCTGAACGCGAGGAGGCTCTGTGTGAGATTGGCCCCTCGTTCCGCCGATCTGAGTATATGGTCAATGTTGATCCTCAAGGGTTCATCCGGTTTCATTTTCATTTTGAGGATATTCGAAAACCCTATTATTGCTGTGAGAATATTGTTAAAGTCATGCGCGATCCCTCCTGCAAGGAGCCCGACAGCTTCCATTTTCTGCGCCTGAAAGAGCTGCTCCTGCAGTTTCTTTTGTCCCGAGACGTCTCTTAAAGCTACGATCCTGGCATTACGTCCATGATATTTACAGTTAGCGCCGAAAGCCTCTATCTGGAGTATGTGGCCATCTTTTCGCCGAAGTTCAACCTCATATACCCCCCTTCTGCCTGAGCGTATGTACTCATGAATGCGTTGTTGTGAATCAGGGGGGAAAAGGTCAATTACATTACTCCCGAGCAGATCAGAACCTGGATATCCTGCCATCTCAGCCATACGCTCATTAAGGTCAATGATCATCAAATTCTCATGAATAAATATGCCGTCGAAACCCCGTTCAAGAAGTATCCTGAAGCGCTCCTCGCTTTCAAACACCTCCTCTTCCGCCTGCTTGCGTTCAGTGATGTCCACAATAAGGCCGTCATATGCAATTAACTTCCCTTCATTACCATACCGGGGAACAGGCGTGTTTCTTACCCATCTGACAGTCCCGGCCTTATGGATGATCCTGTGCTCGATGGGCTGCATGCTTTCACCGGATGATATTTTTTTAGCATGCTCCCTTACACTTTCCTTGTCCTCCTCATGCACCATCCTGTACCAGAGATACGGGTCGGCGTCATATTCTTCAGTTGTATACCCTGTGACAGCAACGCAGCCGGGCCCGTGCTTTGTTGAGGCAGGTTGTCCGTCCTTTATCTCTACGGTAAAGATATAATCTGTTACCGAATCGACAAGTTTTCGATACCGCTCTTCGCTTTTCCTGAGCGCGTGCTCCGCTGTCTTACGTTCTGTGACGTCGTAACATGATCCGATATACCCTGCGAATATACCGCTAAGGTCATAAAACGGCCGGCCCATATCGACTATCCAGCGGTACTCGCCGCTATGGTGACGGAGGCGGTATTCCATTTGAAATGGCTGGCGCGCTTGGAAGGAGTCAAAATATATTTTTACAGAGCGTTCCACATCCCCTGGGTGTACTCCTTCAGCCCATCCGTCGCCCAATTCCTGTTTCAGGGTGCGTCCCGTGAAATCCATCCATGTCTTATTGAAGTAATCACATTTCGCATCAAGCCCTGAACGCCAGATAAGGGCAGGGAAATCATCAAACAGGGTAAGATAAAAATCCCTCCCCTTTATTATTTCGGATTCCGCCTTTTTGCGTTTGGTGATATCATGGGCGATCCCCTGCACCGCCACGACTGTTCCCTTTGGAACAGCCACAGGGACCTCGGTAACCTCCAGCCATCTCTTGCGCCCGTCTTTGTGAAATATCTCTACTTCATAGGGCGGCTGTCTGACGCCTTTGATGCTGAGATCTGAATGTCTTACGACTTCCTGATTGACGGGATGGTCCGTGAGGTATTGTGTATAGTGAGTCATTAACTCTTCCGGCGTGTACCCCAAAATATTCTTCACAGAAGAGCTCAGGTAGGTAAATATCCCCTCTGTGTTATGAATGTAAATAAAGTGGTTCTCCTCCACGCTCTCAACAAGACTCTGATATGTCTGCCTGCTTTTTTCGAGTTCTTCTATATGCAGAACATTTTGCAAACAATGGGCAAGGCGGGGAGCAAGCAATTCGAGGATCAGGCGTTTGTCTTGCGTGATTCCGTCAGTTTTTTTTGAGGCCGTGTTTAAGGTGCCTATGCACTGGTTGTTGCTGATAAGGGGTATGAGGAAATAGGACTTGAACCCTGACTGAAGAAGAATCTTATCAACTTCATAAAAGGTTTTCAATTTCTTTATTTCCGGCCTGTAAAGCGGTTTGGCCTGTTTAGTTACCTCTGTGATAACAGTCTTCTCAAAAGACAGGAAGTCCCCTGATTCAATTCCCTGGATCCCGGTTACTGCATCATAGACCCTGAAGCCACCGGCGTCATTTTGCAAAAGGGCAATAGATACACGCCCGATACGGAGCCTCTTGTGGATGAAATTCAATGCCCTGCCGACAACCAGCGAGAATTCATAATGAGCAATTTCGCTGTCAAATGCCTGAATAGTCCTGAGGGCCTTGCTGAGAGATTCTTTTGTAACCGGCATACAGGAATTTTAGCACAAAAAGACATGTTCGAGATGAGGAGAGAAAATAAAAGCGTCTGCTTCTCAGCCCCTGAGAATCAGGCCCGGCAACACGAGCACGTACATGATCATAACGACTGAGCCGCTGATAAGCCATGCCGGCGGTTTCACGGTGCCGGAGTTGTCTTCACAGGTCCTGCACTTATGATATGCATACGTTCCCTTGATCCCCTGATACAGGAAAAAGAGGAATATCCATCCGACCATGAAAGAGACCGGTTCTATCCGGGATGATATCGATGTCCTGAGTATCATACTGAAGAGAAAATATTCGAACATCAGCACGGCACAGGTACGGTTTTTCTTATATATTCCGTACGCCATACCGAAAATGAACGCACCATCGATCAGTGCAAGGAAATTGAATAACGATATACCATTCTGCGGGTTTACGATCAATGCGATTGCCCCGGCAACTGTTATGACGCCGCACACTATCGCGGCTATCTGGGCACACTTTATTTTTTTCTCGATTCTGGGATGTTCCATATGAGTACCTCCGGGCAGCTTCCTGGTTCGTTGGATGCAGATGCCGCTCTCATTACTTGTATCGGCTATCATGAGCAGTTCCTTAAAAACCGGGGAAAGACTGAAGAAAGCAAACAGCTATCAGCGGTCAGCAGTTAGCGATCAGCTTACTGTTTTTTAAAAGCTTATCGCTGAAAGCTGACAGCCGTTGTTATAATATTTCTTGACAACCTGAAATCAATTGCTATACTTAAGGTCACAGTATAAAGAAAGGAGAAAATCATGTTAAAGGAATTCAAGGAATTTGCCATGCGGGGGAATGTAGTCGACATGGCCGTCGGTATCATCATCGGCGCTGCATTTGGGACCATCATAACATCGCTCGTCTCGGATATTCTCATGCCGCCTATAGGGCTCCTGCTTGGAGGTGTGGACTTTTCAAATCTTTTTATTACCGTTAAGGAGGGAGCGACAGCAGGGCCATTCGCGACCCTTGCGGATGCGCAGAAGGCAGGCGCTGTCACCGTCAATTATGGTGTGTTCCTCAACAAAGTGATCTCCTTCATTATCGTTGCATTTGCCATCTTCATGGTCATCAAAGGCATGAACAGCCTGAAACGCAAGGAAGAAGCTGCCCCGGCAGCGCCCACGACAAAAGAATGCAACTACTGTTTCTCTACAATTCCGATCAAGGCGATCCGCTGCCCGAGCTGCACATCAGATTTGACCGTTAAGGCTTAAGAGAGAAAGATAGAGCATGATCCAGAACCTGTAGGGGTTTGATTAATCAAACCCCTACAATTCTAAAAACCCGTTATACCAGGCCCGGACTCCTCTTCTGAAAATGCTATTCTCACAGCTTCTTTGAAAGTGGTTTTTTCCATATGAATGATCTTGTCTATACCGTTGTCCCTGCAAACCACCTCATTCTTCAACCCTTCGATCAGGACCGGTGAGGTTGTTCCTGAAATATCCCATGATGTGCATGAGCACATTGGTATTCTTTTTTACTGTTGCCACAAGGCGGAGCCCCTCCGTCATACCTCACGTTCTCGCCAAGGAGGCACCTGCTTATCCCTATCCTGATTTTTTCTCCCATAGCCCGCTCTCTGATATCTTTTCCGGCATGGCGCTGTTTTCAGCAGCATATTTCAGGTCCTGCAGCATCAGGACCGAAAGCTGGTGCAGCCGTCTTTTGGGAATGTGGAAAAAAAGTCTTTTCATCCAGTTCAGCCTGAATACTTCCCGGCTGGTAAGAAGTGTCTTTCCATTCTGCTCCGCGAAATGAAATTCATGACGCGCAAATATTCCGTGTTTGGAACCCGACCAGACGACCCGCTGTCCTGGTATCAACTCTTCAACTACCGGTTCAATATTCACGGGGAATGTAAACGGACGGATGCAGAACTTGAAGGTTTTGCCCTCAGTCAGTTGGGCTGAATCAGATGTAACATCGCTCACGACCGTGCTCCAGTCCTTCCAGCAGGAGAGGTCTGTAAAGGTATGCCAAACCTTCCTGATCGGCGCGTTAATTACTATCGATTCACTGATTATCATCGGTCTCTTGTTTTACGGGAATTATACGATATAATTTAATTGTCTGGAAAGAAAATTCCGGAAGTGTCAGTCGTTTCATTACTGACACTGACACCTTTACTTTTGAAATCTATATCTTATTGGAGCTACATTCGTCATGAACAAGACACGAAAAATCTGGAAGGTTCTAAAGAGTAAACCCACCATCGAAGGTGCCGGTGTTCATTTAAGGAGGGCCTTTGGTTTCAGTGAAGTCCCCCTGTTCGACCCGTTCCTCATGCTTGATGATTTCCGTTCAGACGATCCCGAATGCTATCTCAAAGGCTTTCCCTGGCACCCTCACCGGGGCATTGAAACAATAACATATGTCCTGAACGGAAAAGTGGAGCACGGCGACAGCATGGGGAACAAGGGAGTAATTACGCCCGGCGATGTTCAATGGATGACAGCGGGAAGCGGGATTATCCATCAGGAGATGCCAAAGGGAGACAATGACGGCGTAATGGGAGGATTTCAGCTATGGGCAAATCTCCCCGCGTCTCACAAGATGATGGAACCCAGGTACAGAGATGTAAAAAGCGCACAGATACCTGAGATGGAACTTGAAAATGGAGTAAGGATCAGAATCATATGCGGCAAGGTTGGCACCAAGCAAGGCCCCGTCAGGGACATTGTCATTGATCCTGAATACCTTGACATCTCTGTCCCGCCTGGTTCAGAGTGGGCACACCCAACAAAGCGCGGGCACACGGTATTAGCATATGTGATCGAAGGCAAGGGATATTTCTGCAAAGAGAAAAACCCGTTCACCTATGAAGTCACAGGAGAGAACTATTTCGATATCCAGCGCGACCCCTTCATCGGCAATGGCACGCTTGTCCTGTTTGATGACGGCGATGAAGTCATGGCCATGACCGAAAATGAACCGGTCAGGTTCCTGCTGATATCAGGAAAACCGATCGGCGAGCCGGTTGCGTGGTATGGACCTATTGTCATGAACACGCAGGAAGAACTTAAACTTGCCTTTGAGGAATACCGGAACGGTACGTTTATCAGGCACAGGACGTGAGGACAGACATTGTACGGGACATAAAGGCTGCACTGAGAAAATCAGGCGATAAAAAGATCGCTGAGCATTCCCGGAGATTTTTCAAGACAGGCAAGGGCGAATATGCTGAAGGGGATAAATTTCTGGGGATAAGGGTGCCGGTGCTGCGAAAGCTGGTGAGAAAATACCGTGGGATAACGATTGATGAAGCGATGATGCTTCTCATATCAGAATTTCACGAAGAGCGGTTATTCTCCCTCTTGTCTCTTATTGAGTTATACAAAAAATCAGGAGATGATGCTCAGGGAAGTATATTCAAGCTCTATTTAAGCAGTACGGAGTATATCAACAACTGGGACCTTATAGATCTTTCAGCGCCGCATATAGTCGGCGTTTATCTGCAACGCCGTAACAGGGCTCCGCTTTACACACTCGCAGAATCGGAAAGCCTGTGGGAGCGGAGGATCGCGATCATGGCAACATTCCATTTTATCAGGCAGAATGATTTTAGTGATGCACTGGAGATATCGCGACTTTTTTTGAAAGACAGGGAAGACCTGATACATAAGGCAACCGGCTGGATGCTGCGGGAGGTCTGGAAGAGGGACACTGAGTCTGCGGAACAGTTTCTCAGCAAGCGCTGCAGGAGCATGCCGCGCACCACGTTACGTTACGCGATAGAGAAATTACCTGAAAAGAAAAGGATCCGTTATCTGAAAGGAGAAATATAATTATGCCAATACTGATCAGAAGACCTGTCGTGATCGCCTCGGCAGGAAATAAGCCAAAGGAGATCAGGGAATATGTCGGACGTGTCAATACTAAGACAAGTGATGTAAGCATTGCGCGGATGAAGAGTCCAGGCGGATGGATCGAGCCCGGGCAGCAGCCTGAGTTCGATGAGTATACCCTAATATTGCGCGGCATGCTCAGGGTCACGACAAAGACAGAGATGATCGATGTCCATGAAGGAGAGGCGGTACTTGTACAGCAGGGCGAATGGGTGCAATACAGCACTCCGGAGCCGGATGGGGCAGAGTATGTCGCCGTGTGTCTTCCCGCATTCTCGCCTGAGAGTGTGCACAGGGATTAATTCGGACTATTCGCAAGTCTGGAGCAAGTATGGGTGGCTTGCTCCAAAATAAATTTATGAACAATCCGAATAAAGCGCATTGTGATATGCTATCCAGATGAAAGACCAGAAGGGATGTTTAGATATCACAAAGGCAAGCCTGTCTCAGGATTTCTATAATCGACAGGATTGTTTGCATTTTGTCTTTTCATTTTACAAAGGTAATCTTTCGATAAGATTCGAAGTCTTTTTTTCAAAGGTGTCGTACAGAAATCTTCGTCAGCCTCACCTTTGTGCCTTTGCTCCTTTGTCCCTGGGTGCCTTCTATTGGAACAGAGTTCGCTATGAATAACCTGTGCTGCTACAATATCACCTCGATCACCATCTTTTTATCCTTTCGCTGCACTTCTACCTTCACGCTGCCGCCGGTGGATTTATAAAGGAGATGGATCTTGACATCCTCTATGCTCTTCACGGGTTCGCCGTCAACTGACAGTATCAGATCGCCTGCCTTGATCCCGGCCTTCTCAGAGACGCTGCCTTCAGGAAACCCGGTTATCTTAAGCCCCTCTTTTTCTTCTGACAGGAAGACCATGAGCCTGGGCGACGTAATGCCTTCTACAGATTTTGGAAAGACAACATAATCGGCTATTCCCTTTTCCACCTCGGAGTCTATCAGTATGATCGCGTAGTCTTTGCCGTTACGCCTGAACGTCCTTTTAGGGATGCCTGAGCCGTATTCAAGATGCCCCCTCCCGGCGAGCGCTACGACCTGAAAATCGGGATTTGATGAGAGGAACTTGTCTATGGAGCGCGACATTGTCTCATCCCACAATAACTGCGCCTGGTAAAAATATTCAAAGTTTTTCTTCTCGGAGTTTTTATGCTGCTCGAAAATGTTCTTCAGCCGCTCCCGGTACTCGCCGTCTGAAAAATCCATATGCAGCGGTATCTGCCCCTTTTCATCTTCAGTGAGAGAATCAATGCCTTCACGCGATACTTTTTCAATGACCTCCCGCTGCATGTTCAGGGCGATCACAGGCAGCTTCTGTTCCCGTGCAAAATCGAGTATCGGCTTGTAAAGGTTGTAATCAAATCCCCATCTTTTGAAGTATTCCGATTCCCTGAGAAAGTCAGCCTCTTCCATAGTCCCTGCTATATACTTGTCGAGGGTCTCCTGGAACGGCCTCTGGAACATCTCCATCCCGACCGCAACCTTTTTATTCTTGCCGTATAACCCTTTGATGATGTCAAGCTGCACCGCATGATGCGCGAACACGTCATGCATCTCTCCGACATAGACTATCTTCCTGCCAGCGATGTTCTCAGTGATCTCTGACAGCTTTCTCAGTGTGGAGAGATCGACAACCGGAGCCTCTTCATGCGTATACATAATAATTCCCCTCTCTGTCTGCTCTGTTTCCTTCGCAGTATTTTTACCGTTCTCAAACAGGAGCCTGCTGTATTTGCCATAATGGGTGATCTTACCGAAAGCGGCATCAGCCTCCTCCTTTGTTTTAGCGTTTATTACCGCAATGACTTTTTGCGGGTTCAGGGGGTTTTCTTTTACCTGCACCAGAAACCCCGCGTCGTCAGATGTGAGCTTTCCAAACAGTCTGCTGAGCACCGGGCTGTCAGCTCCAAGAACCAGCACAGAGCACGTTTGTATGTCTGAGTCCTTCAGTTCCTCTGCTGTTTTTCGGACCCCGTCCTGTTTTGCAAAGTAGTCGATGATATTTTGATACATCTCTTCATTGCCGGGGGACGCAACAATGTATGGGCCCTTTTCTGCCAGAAGCCGCTCGATCACAGGCGGGAACTCTCTGGCGGAAAGTTCACGGGCCGTATCATAATTCTCATCAAATACTATCTTCTCCGGCCTCTCCCGAAAGGTAAAATAGAACCTGTTCTTTTCCCTGTCAATAAGAAGCTGTTTCTCAAAAGCATTATTGTTTGCCTGCACAGTCATGGGAAGCGTGAGAGAAAAAGGTTTGCCCGTCTGGCTGACCATGAAACTGACCGCGTATTCACTGCCCTGCTGCTGTACCTGCAAGTCCTCTATCGAAATCCCTGCCAATCCCTTGTCAGCGACCCATTGTGTGAAAAACGGCATCAGGTCCTCCCGGTAATATTTCTGGAACGATTTTTTCAGGTCCTCCCATGAAGCCGCCTGAAAACGGTTTTCCCGGACAATATCGCGCAGCCCTTCAAAAAATGCCTCATCCCCCATCATCTTCCTGAGCATATGAAAGACCATCGCAGTTTTCCCGTATCCGATGACCCGTGTCGCGGGATCAAATCTCCCCTTGAAATCAATGAGCGGGAATTCATTCTCCGGCGTGATATAGCTCTGATAGTCTGTAAGTATCTGCTTTCTGTATTCCCATCCCTTATCTTTCTGTTCTTCATACCAATGGTCAGAAAGATAGGTGGTCAACCCCTCAGCCCAGTTGCCCTTTTGATGATCAATATATACGTGATTGCCGAACCACTGGTGCAGTATCTCGTGTCCCAGGGAAGTTTCAACTATGAACGGGAGGTTGACTATTGTCTTGCCAAGCAGCGTAAATGTCGGGAAGGAATAACCCGTGGGAAGGAAATTTTCAACCACGGAAAATCTCCTGTAGGGGAATTTACCCGCAAACTCTTCGTAGAGCTTCAGGTATTTTTTCGTGAATTCAATATAGGTATCCGCAAGATGTGAGTCTTCTGCAAAAAAATATGCATAGATCTCTATGTCATTGTACATGCCTTTTTTGACATCATATTTGTCCGACGCCATCAGGTTCACTCCATCAAGAGGATTGGGAAAATCGAAATAAAACTCCACGGTGTCATTCAGGACAACCTTCCTGATGCTCTCTGCCTCGGATACTGCTTCATATCCTTTTGGCAGGGTTGCTTTAACTTTATAATAATAGTCTCCTCCGATATCAGGATACCATGCGTCTGTAAGTGAAATGCCTCTTGAATCAATCACATTGGATACCATATCCACGGAATGCCGGGGCAGCGGTTTGCTGTCCTTGAATGACAGGGTATAGCCAATCTCCAGGGTTCCGTCCTTATCGGGAAAGACATTCACAGTTCTTACCTTATCTTTCAGGGGGATATCTTCGCCGTTTAGTTTCATGAAATGTATCCTGAGCGCCCCCTTTCTTACCAGCATGATTTCCTTCCATGCGGCGACCCCGATGCGGGCTGTTCCCGAAAGCTCAGATTTTTCGATATCTATTAAGACATCAAGGTCATAAGTGTTCACAGGCGAGGCATGCGGGGCCTCAGGTAGAAATAAAAGTAATATTGCCATGAGTACTATGCTTGCAAGGTATCTCTGTTTCATTTCTTTTGTTGGGCTCCTTAATATCAGATTCACTATGAAAAACAATGTACCAACAAGTATATCAAAACAGGACACGGAGAGCTAACCTTCTACACAAAATAGTTTCAATGCAGGGAGCGGGCAGGTTTTAAAAATGCATAACTCGATATGTGGTATACAATTCTTTTCCCCTGTTTTGTTCATGAATCATTTTAATTTTTTAATAGATACGTCATTATTACTCATGGTATCGACATGCATTTTTTTAAAATCTGCCCTCTCCTTGCGCTATCAGACATAACTGTTGATACCGTCCCATTCCTTGAATAAATATTGAAGACAGGATATATTGAACAGTAAAAAAATACACTTGTTTAACCGATGAAACAAAAAACAAAAAATTCTCTCCTGCTCGGGATCATTTCCGACACTCACGGCCTGCTGCGTCCTGAAGCTGTTCAAGTCCTGCAAGGAAGTAATATGATCATTCATGCAGGGGATATTGGCAAAGTGGAGATCATTGATCAACTGAGCACAATTGCCCCTGTTATCGCAGTAAGGGGGAATATGGACAGCGATCACTGGGCATCTAAGCTCCGGCTGACTGAGATCGTGGAACTGGATAAAACGATGCTCTACGTCATCCATAATCTTTCATCACTTGATCTGGAACCTGCGGTTTCAAATCTTCATATTGTTGTCAGCGGGCATACACACAGGCCTTCCATAAGCACACATAAGGGGGTGCTCTACATCAATCCCGGAAGCGCTGGGCCAAAGCGGTTCACCCTCCCGGTGTCAGTTGCCCTGCTCAGGATCAACAGGACATCGCTGGACCCAAAAATTGTGGAACTGACCCGATGATACATTCTGATTCCGTCCCAATTCAAGGCACAAAGGGAAATCTGCGGAGGAATTTCTGTACGACACCTCTAAAAACGAGTCAGGAGTTTAGAGTTTGGAAAATAATAAAAACAAAACAGCGCAAAGAAAAATGTAAAATGTCTTGTGTCGATTAGAGAAATTCCGGAGCAGGCTTCCCTTTTTTAGGGACACTTTTTTAGGGACACATCCCATATTTTCACATATCATTATGCTTTCTTGGTCTTCCCCGAGGCAACGGGAACATTCTCCTCTGAAATTTATTTTCCATTTCTCCGACAAACTGCTCCTTACCAAGCGGCCTGCCTGTTCTCGTGAAATATCTTATTTCGTTCATTTCATCTTCAGGAATACTTGTCCGAACAAATTCTGCATAATCCTTCCCTTGCTTTTCGTCAAATAATGGTTCGCCTATAATTTCATCTTTCGTCCCATTCAGGTGAGCACACGCGCTCGAATAAGGAAATTCATCAACCATCCTTACAATCTTTGCCCTCACAGGATTCTGTTCAATGTACCTTGCCACTGCCCACAGATATTTCTCGTTATCAACTATGCATGAATGATATCTGCTTTCCCATAGTCTGCCAGTGCGCTTGTATTTTCTGTTTACATATTGTGTATAACATAGCGTGATCCCCTGCATCATTTTGCAAAGTGATTTTTCTTCATGAGGCTTGACCAGCAAATGTACATGATTGGTCATTAAACAATAGACCAGTATCTGTGATTTCCATTTTTCGGAATATTTCTTCAGCAAAAACAGATATTTTTCTTTATCCCTCTTATCGAAAAAAACTTGTTCCTTATTGTTCCCTCTTTGAACAACATGATGCGGATATCCCTCTGCTACTGCCCGCGCAATTCTCGGCATTGTGTCCCCTTAATTTGTTGGATGAAATGAATCTGAGTCCCACGCGGAAATTATTCTACTGAATGAAGTTTTTGTTTGTCAAAAATGGGATGTGTCCCTCTTTTTCAATTCCTGCTCCTTTCAGTGTATGATAGAACCATGAACTTTAAGATCGATCTGCATGTACATACAAAATTCAGCGGAGACAATTATACGGAACCCGAAGAAACCGTTATAAACGCCATTCAGAGGAACCTGCAGGGGATCGTTTTTACTGAACACTACTCATATGAAGCATCAGAACACGCGGAGTCGTTGAAAGAAAAATATAGAAATGAGATCATGATCTTCCGTGGAGTTGAGTTTTCAGCGGCAGAAGGTCACTGCCTTATCTTTGGAGTCAATACAGACAAGCTGTCCATGTCTCACGCGCCGATTGAGGATATTGTCAGGATCGTCAGTGAATCCGGCGGGATTGTCATCCCTTCCCATCCGTTCCGTGGAGGGACCGGCATAGGCAGTATTGTCGAAAAGATAAAAGGCTTCACTGCCATTGAAGGCTATAACGGTTACAGCCATCATTCCCAGAACATGAAGGCCATAGAGGCTGCAAAAATATTGAACCTCCCTTTTACCGGAGGTTCTGACGCTCATGAGCCCGGGGAGGTCGGAGCCTGTTATACCGAGTGTTATGAAGAGGTGACCATCGATAACTTCCTCACTGTGTTGAAGGCAGGTAATTATCAGGGAGTGGATACCAGAAAAGTAAGCAAAGCCTGGGTGTTTTAAAAACCGGTTGCAAAGGGACAAAGTGGCAAAGGCACAAAGGGTAGTTTGCGAAGGAATTTCTGTACGACACCGTTAAAAGCGAGCTATGAGTTTGGAGTTATTGGTTCAGAAAAAGATAAAATGAAACAGCGCAAAGAAAAAATTCAAAATGTCTTGTGTCGATTAGAGAAATTCTGCAGTAAACTGACCTTTGTGCAAGAGTGAGGTCTTGAATTAACTAATGAAAAAAGCTCTCATCACATTTGTAAAAGCGCCTGTGCCCGGCACGGTAAAGACCCGTCTGCAGGCTGACCTGCCTGCAGAGACAGTTACTGATATTTACAAATCTTTCGTAACTGAAATAGCATCCCGATGCTCGCGTCTGAAGGGAATTGACAGATTGCTGGGCTGTGCGCCCTCAACGGAACATGATTTTCTGATGGAAATTTCTCGCAGATACAAACTGAAAGGTTTTGACCAGAAGGGCAGCGATCTTGGAGAAAAGATCATTAACGCCTTTCAGGACCATTTCAGGAAAGGGTATTCAGAAATAGTTTTGATCGGAAGCGACAGTCCCACGATCCCGATGAATTATATCAGGAAGGCTTTTTCCGCCTTAACAAAGCATGACTTTGTCCTTGGGCCCTGCTGCGACGGAGGCCTTTACCTCATAGGGGCAAAAAAGAAAATCGAAACCGCAATATTTCAGAACATTGCGTGGGACACATCCGGGGTCCTGAATAAGGTCCTTGACAACGTCGAACCTCTTGGCCTCAAACTCTCTCTCCTCCCATTCTGGTATGATGTGGATACTATTGCGGAACTGCGGTTCCTGAAAAAGCACCTCCGCTACCTGAACAGAAAGCTCCCCCTTCCCGGCGTCTGATCTTTTCCTGCCTTCATTCTATCTTCCCCTTGCTTTCTTCTTTTTTATATGATATATGCTTATTAAACATTTAAGAGGAACTGTATAATACGGCTTGACACAAATCGTATCAAGATGTATTCTATTTTTTAGCGGCTAGAGTTTTTTAACAATTTAATAAAGGAACATGCATGGCTGCAACGACACAGGATTATTACGAGGTGCTCGGCGTTAAAAGGGAAGCCTCTCAGGATGAGATAAAGAAAACTTACCGCAGGCTTGCCCGGAAGTATCATCCCGACCTGAACCCCGGAGACAAGAATGCTGAGAAAAAGTTCAAGGAAATAAATGAGGCATACGAAGTACTGAGCGATTCTAAAAAGAGGTCAGAATATGACCAGTTTGGCAAAGCAGCGTTTGATGGCCAGCAGGGATTTGAAGGCTTCAGGTCCCAGAATTTTGATTTCGGCTTCGGCGGCCATGAGGATATATTTTCAAATCTGTTCCGTAATTTCAGGCATGAGGAGATACCCGAAAAAGGCGCTGACCTCGTAACGTCGCTCGACATCTCTCTTGAAGATGCGTTTGCTGGAATGACAAGGCCTATCACCCTCACAAAAGAGACCTCATGCAGAACCTGTTCCGGCACCGGGGCAGAAGATCTTCGTACATGTCCCCAGTGCAAAGGAGCCGGAACGCTTAAGCAGAGCAGGGGTGTTTTCAGGGTCAACCAGCCGTGTCCGGCCTGCCGGGGAACGGGAAAAACAATAACAAAGGCCTGCAAGGCCTGCAGAGGCAAAGGAAGTGTAGCTGCTTCTGAGACTATAAAAGTAAAGATCCCGCCCGGAGCAGATACAGGCAGCAGGATCAGGCTGAGAGGTATGGGGAACCCCGGCACAAGAGGCGGACCAACCGGAGATCTTTATATTGAATTAAGAGTGAAGCCTCACCCCCTGTTTAAACGGGAGGGCAACAACATTATCACGGAAGTTCCGGTAACAGTTCCTGAGGCCGTACTCGGCGGCAAAATACAGGTGCCGACGCTTGAAGGAACAGTGACCATGACGCTCCCGCAGGGAACAGACAGCGGGAAAAAATTCAGGCTGAAAGGCAAGGGCATCCCTGACAGGAAGACCGGGACACGGGGAGACGAGTATGCGGTCATAAAGATAGTTGTCCCCAAAACAGTAAGCGGCAAGACAAAAGAAGCCTTGCAGGAGCTGGAGAAAGCGTACAAGAATGCATGATAACTCAATACATAAAAGGGAACTGAAATTTAAGGAGGTCTCAGCCCGAAGCAAATTCTACTTTGTGTCTTCGTGCCTTTGTGGCTCTGTACCGGTTATCTTGAGGTAATTATGGAACATAAAAAACGTCCTCTGTTCATGATCGGTGTGGTATGTGAAATGTTTCACATTCATCCGCAAACACTTCGACTCTATGAAAGAGAGGGTTTCCTGCACCCGAAACGGGTAGGCGGGGCACGCTTGTATTCACCGGAAGACCTTGAACGGATAAAGACCATACTTAGCCTCACAAAGGACCTCGGGGTGAACAGGGCCGGTGTTGATATCATTCTCCGGATGAGACGGAGAATGGAAGTTCTGCAAAGAGAAATGGAAGAAATGATGGATCATCTGGAAAGAGATACAAGGAGCAGATTTCGCAAGCGGATGCAGAATATGTTCGCTGAAGAGTGATTGAACTATTAAATCGGCAAGCAAATACTATAATCCGTCATTCCCGCCTGTCGGGAATCTGGTAGCTTATCTTGCTGAAAATTATAAAGATTCCGTACAAGCCGGAATGACAGCACTCAAGCATTTAAGTGCCGATTTTATATATTGAAAAAATAGTTGGAGGATAACCATGAGACAGGACAAATTCACCATAAAAAGCCAGGAAGCGATAAATAAGGCTCAGGAGTTTGCACAGCAGAACGGCAACCAGCAAGTCGATGTCGAACACCTTCTTCATATACTTCTCGAAGAAGGCATCACGCTGGAGATCATAAAGTCACTCGGCATCGATACTGCAAGGCTCCGGAAAGATCTGGAAGCAGAGATCGAGAAATTCCCCAAAGTCCTTGGCGCTTCGCCTGTGGGACAGCTTTATATTACTCAGGAGCTTAAGAATGTATTTGAAAGCGCATTCAGGGAAGCTGAGCACCTGAAGGATGATTATGTCAGTGTAGAGCATCTGCTTCTCGGGATAATAAAGACCAGGAACCGTTCGGAGAAAATTCTCAAGCGCCTTGGAATCACAGATGATAAAGTCCTTGCCGCGATGCGGGAGATACGCGGGACGCAGAGGGTGACGGACCCGACGCCTGAAGACAAATATCAGGCATTGAAAAGATATGCGAGGGACCTCACAGATCTCGCGAAAAGAGGCAAACTTGATCCTGTCATCGGGAGGGATGAAGAAATAAGGAGAGTTATACAGGTGCTTTCAAGAAGGACCAAGAACAATCCCGTAGTGATCGGAGAGCCGGGGGTCGGCAAAACAGCAATTGCCGAAGGGCTTGCGCAGAGAATAACATCAGGCGATGTCCCGCAGAGCCTGAAAGAAAAGAAGGTCGTGGCCCTTGACATGGGCGCCCTCGTTGCCGGAGCAAAATTCAGAGGTGAATTCGAAGAAAGGCTCAAGGCAGTACTGAAAGAGGTCGAAGAGGCGCAGGGCAATGTAATCCTTTTTATCGACGAGCTTCACACAGTAGTGGGAGCCGGCGCAGCAGAAGGCGCCATAGACGCCTCCAATATGCTGAAACCAGCGCTTGCCAGGGGAGAGCTCAGGTGCGTAGGCGCGACGACGCTTTCTGAATACAGGAAACACATCGAAAAAGACCCTGCCCTCGAAAGGAGATTCCAGCCTGTTTATATTAAGGAGCCGAATGTTGAAGATACTATATCGATCCTCAGGGGCCTGAAAGAGCGTTACGAAGTCCATCACGGGGTAAAGATAAAAGATTCCGCTCTTGTGGCGGCCGCAGTCTTAAGCAACAGATATATATCCGACCGCTTTCTTCCTGACAAGGCTATAGACCTGATAGATGAATCAGCCTCGCGCCTGAAGATGGAGATCGACAGCATGCCCAGTGAACTCGACGAGCTCGAAAGGAAATTGAGGCAGTACGAGATAGAAAAGCAGGCAGTAAAGAAAGAGAAAGATGAGGCCTCACAGGAAAGGCTTAAACGCATCAATGAAGAGATTGCGGAGCTCTCTGGAAAGCGTGATCTCCTGAAAGCGCAATGGCTGAGGGAGAAAGAGGCCATCGGAAGAATCAGCTCGATCAAAGAGGAGCTTGAGAAAACAAAGATCGAGACAGAAAAGGCGGAGAGAGAAGGCGATCTAAACAGGGCTGCCGAGCTGAAATACGGCAAACTCCTTTCCCTCCAGAAAAAACTTGAGGAGGAAAATATATCGCTCCTGAAACAGGGCAAGAACAGAATGCTGAAAGAAGAGGTCGATGAGGAAGACGTAGCTGAGATCGTGTCCAAATGGACCGGCATACCCGTCAGCAAGATGCTTGAAGGAGAGATAGATAAACTCCTGAAAATGGAAGACCGGCTGAAGCTCCGGGTAGTCGGCCAGGAAGAAGCTATCAAGGCGGTCTCGGATGCGGTAAGAAGGGCGCGCGCTGGCATACAGGATCCCAACAAACCTATCGGCTCATTTATTTTCCTGGGCCCTACAGGCGTCGGGAAAACAGAACTGGCGCGGGCGCTTGCAGAGTTCCTCTTTGATGACGAAGAGGCGATGATACGCATTGATATGTCTGAGTATCAGGAAAGGCATACTGTATCTCGTCTCATCGGCGCTCCTCCCGGCTACGTGGGCTATGAGGAAGGCGGCCAGTTGACAGAGGCCATCCGGAGAAGGCCGTATGCCGTGATACTCTTTGATGAAGTTGAAAAGGCCCATCCTGAGGTATTCAATGTGCTCCTGCAATTGCTTGACGACGGCAGGCTTACTGATGGACACGGAAGGACAGTTGATTTCAGAAATACCGTAGTTATCATGACCTCCAATATCGGAAGCCAGCACATTCAAGAAATGCTCACAAAATGGACTGAGGAAGTGCAGATCCGCAAGGGTATTATGGAGGATCTGAAAAAATTCTTCAGGCCCGAGTTTCTCAACAGGGTTGACGAGATCATCATATTCCACGCGCTCACCAAGGAACTGCTGATTAAGATCGTTGATATCCAGATCAACAGGATGAAGCGGTATCTGAAGGACAGAAATGTGGATATTGTCCTGACCAACAGTGCAAAGGCATATCTTGCGGAAGCTGGATACGACCAGGTTTATGGAGCGCGTCCTCTTAAGCGGGCGATACAGAAGGATATACTGACCCCTCTCGCTACAAAACTCCTTGACGGGACATTCAGGTCCGGAGATGTCATAGAAGCCGACATGGACGGAGACAGGCTGGTTTTCAGGAACAGGGTCGAGACAGAGATGAAGGTGTGAGGGACAGCAGTCTTTCTCAACGCAAATACAAAGCAAGATATGAGGCGGAGACGCCTTCAAAATCTCTATAAAGCAACAAGTCAGTTTAAATCCACATGTCATTCACTTTGCAAAAGACTATACCGGTCAAGGCGATAACTCTTGATCTTCAAAGGTGTTGCTGATAGAGCTTTTTCAGTCATCTCTGCCTCATACTATATGTTATCAAATGCCTTTTTCTGGTCAGCATTGACATGCCTGTATGCCTGTTTTAAACTCAATGCACATGGACAAGTCCGCAAAAGATCCCGCAAAGATTCAGACGATGTTTTCTACAATAGCGCCACGCTATGACCTCCTCAACAGAGTTCTGAGCCTGGGAATAGACGGCTACTGGAGAAAGTTTGCAGTAAGCCAGCTCCCAAAGGTCGGCAACGCCCGGTTCCTTGATGTTGCTACCGGCACATGCGACGTGGCGCTGGAGATAATGAAAAGGTTCCCGCCTGATGCAAAAGTGGTCGGGGTTGATTTCAGTGAAGGGATGCTTGAGCTTGGAAAGGAAAAAGTCCGGAAGGCCGGCTATCAAAACAGGATCGACATCCGCTTTGCTGATGTCACATCCCTTCCTTTTGAAGACAATACCTTTGATGCATCGATCATCGCATTCGGCATTCGGAATGTCCAGGATTACAGGAAGGGCATTTCAGAGATGGGCCGGGTCGTAAAGAGAGGCGGCAAGGTAGTGGTCCTTGAGTTCACGAGCATACAGAACAGGTTTTTCAGGGCGCCGTACCGTTTCTATATTACAAAAGTATTGCCGTATATAGGCGAACTTATCTCAGGCAAAAAAGGCGCATATAAGTACCTTCCTTCGTCCATGATAGAATTCCCCGGGCCTGAAGAGTTCAAAAAAGTTATCCAGGCGGCCGGACTGCATGATGTGAGGTACTGGAAACTGACATTCGGCATCGCTGCGGTGCATGTCGGGACTAAATAAAGAACATCCGCAGATTACACAGATTAACACAGATTTCTTTAGTAAAGTTGAATCACATGGGAAAGTTGTCATTACGAGGAACGTAGCGACAAAGTAATCTCCAGAGATTGCTTCGCCTTCGGCTTGCAATGACAATATGGATGTCAACTTATATGACTATTACTATAAATCTGTATCTCTGATAATCTGCGACATCTGTGGATCAATATTTTTAAGACTTATGAAAGCTGATGACCTGTTTAAAAAGGGACTCAACGAGCTGAATATCCCCTGTTACCCGGAACAGATCCGCGCCTTCATGACATTCCTCTCTGAGCTTAAAAAATGGAACGGGGCCTACAACCTCACTGCCCTTAAAACTGATGAAGATATTGTCATTAAGCACTTCCTCGATTCTCTTTTATATCTGAGGACCCTGCCCGCAGGAACCTTAAAACTTGTTGATGCCGGAACCGGCGCGGGGTTTCCGGGAATACCGATAAAGATCATTATGCCTGGGATCGACCTTACACTCATCGAATCATCAAAGAAAAAAGCAGCCTTCCTCAGGCATATTATCAGGTCACTAAAATTGTCCAGCGTTACTGTGCTCGAACAGAGGCTTGAAAGTTTGGGCAAAGAATATGAAAGTACTTTTGATGTGATAGTATCACGTGCCACCTTCAGCATAAAAGAATTTCTCAAACTTGCAGGTCCCTATATAAAGGAGGGCGGCATACTCGTATTGAATAAAGGACCGAAGGCAGCAAAAGAGATCAGGGATTCGGGTGCTGAAAATGCAGTCAGGGATATTCTCCATGTGCGCCTTCCGTTTACCCATGCAGAAAGACAGCTCCTTGTGCTTGAGTGTAAAAACAGGCCGTATGGTAAAATGTAGCAATGAAGCGTCAGGCTCCCACGTTGACCCAGGACAAAAAACCAACCTTTATTGTTGCGGTCTCAGGCGCGAGCGGTTCCATATACGGCGTCAGGCTGGTGGAAGAACTTCTCAAGTCACAATACAATGTTCATCTCTGCATTTCCACCACTGCTTTTTCCATCATCAGGGTTGAGACCGGCATCGAGCTTGAAGGCACGACCGTGGCTGAATCAGCACGGAAGATACAGAGCCACTTTTCGAGCAGGAATATCAGGTACCATAGCGAGCATAATCTTGCGGCTCCGGTCTCAAGCGGCTCCTTCATGACAGACGGCATGTTTGTTGTTCCCTGCTCCATGAAAACACTTTCAGGGATCGCCAACGGTTACGCGAATAACCTTATTGAACGGGCAGCGGATGTAATTCTTAAAGAGGGAAGAAGGCTGATACTGGCGCCCCGGGAGATGCCTTTTAATTCAATTCACCTTGAGAACATGCTGAAGCTTTCCCGCCTGGGAGTGACCATTGCCCCGCCTGTCCCGGCATTCTATCAAAAGCCAAAAGACATACATGACATCGTAGATTTTGTCGTAGGGAAGATCCTTGACAGCGCAGGTATCCAGCATGATCTTTTCAAACGCTGGGAATAGATCTAATCCGGATGGTATTCGAAAATATCCTTGAATGTCGGGGCCAGTTGATTGAATGCATTTAAAACCCTGGAGTCAAAATGCCCAGGAAGCGTCCTTCCGTCACCCTCTGTTATTATCCTGACTACCTCTTCATGCCATAGTGCAGGCTTGTACGGCCTTTTGCTCATCAATGCGTCATACTGATCACAAATGATCACAACCCTTCCCTCTATCGGGATATCTTTCCCTTTCAGTTTTCTCGGGTAACCGGTGCCGTCCCAACGT
The DNA here is from genome assembly GCA_003599425.1 of Nitrospiraceae bacterium. GTDB lineage: Bacteria > Nitrospirota > Thermodesulfovibrionia > UBA6902 > UBA6902 > SURF-23. The sequence goes on from QZKC01000052.1 coordinate 55,049, forward strand.
TCATGGTGGCTGAGCGCAACAGACGCAGCCATCTGCAGGACATGATGAGAAGACCCTTGTAATATATGATGCCCTATCGTGGTATGGGCCTTCATGATCTCAAATTCTTCGGGGGTAAAAGCTCCCGGTTTAAGGAGCACTTTGTCCGGTATCCCGATCTTCCCGATGTCGTGGAGGGAAGCTGCGTAGGTTATGGCATCAACAAACTCGATAGGCATATTGAGGAATTCAGCGATCTTGTTTGCATACAGCCCCATTCTGGAAACATGCGCTCCGCCGCAGGTGTCCCTGAATTCCGCGACCGCGGTCAGGCGCTTTATGACCTCCCTGCTCAGGGTAAATATTTGCTGGGTCTGCTTTCTTACGGTTTCTTCAAGCCTGTGTTTATAGTCTTCCTCAAGGCGCAGCAGTTCAGTGTATCTTTTCGCCTTCTCTATTGTATGAAGGATATACTCAGGATTATAGGGTTTTGTAACAAAATCAAAAGCGCCCTTCTTTACAGCATTGATGGCCATTTCAAGCTCAGCATAACCAGTCATCAGGATTACCGGCATCTGGGGCTTTATGTCGTGAATCTTTGCAAGCAGTTCGATCCCCGATATTCCCGGCATTTTTATATCGGTCAATACCAGGCTGACATTGCTTCCCAATAGCCTGGAAATCGCTTCCTCGCCGGATTTGCAGGCTATAACTTCAAAGCCATATTCCCTGAGCAGATTTGAGACTGCTTCAAGTACGTACGGGTCATCGTCGACAACAAGAATAGAGTTGCTGTCTTCCAGTCTCATGTATCCAGCACCTTTCTGATTTGTTTTATAAGTTCTTCCGGATGAACAGGTTTTGCTATGAAGTTTAATTCGTCAACCAGTATCATTTTTGCCTGCTGAATGTTCCAGGCGTACCCGCTTGTAAAGATCGCCTTTTGATCTGGGGATATCTTCTTTATTTCTTCATAGGCTTCAAGTCCGCTCTTTTTCGGCATCGCCACATCAAAAAGGAGGAGATGTATCCTGTGCTTGCTGTTTTTAAACTTTTCTATGGCATCCTCACCGTCAACGGCCTCGAGGACTGAGAAGCCGAATTCCTGGAGTATTGTCTTCACGGCATTTCTTACATCAGGTTCATCCTCGGCAAGCAGAATGGTCTCTGTTCCTCCTGCTGGCTCAGACGCTTCAGCATGGCTGGCTGCTTCTACCGATCTTGTGCTTACCGGGAAATATACGTTGAATGTCGTACCGTTGCCGAGTTCGCTGAAAACCAGTATAAAACCGTTATGCTGCCTTATAATACCATATATCATCGCAAGGCCAAGGCCCGTCCCTTTTCCCACCTCTTTGGTCGTGAAAAAAGGCTCAAAGATCCTCTCTATCGTCTCTTCATCCATGCCGGTGCCTGTGTCGCTTACTGACAGGAGCGCATATGTTCCGGGCACCCCATGTCCATATGCTTCAATGAATGCGTTGTCTATTTCAACACGTTCTGTTGATATGGAGAAAACCCCTCCCCGGGGCATCGCGTCACGCGCGTTTGATGCGAGATTCATCATTACCTGTTCGAGCTGGATACTGTCTGCCATAATAACAAGGTCTTGTTCTGCAAGATTTTTCCTTATCTCTATTCTTTCACCGAGCAGCCGCGGCAGAAGCTTGAGAGTGTTCTCGATCATCGTAAAGAGGTGTAAGGGTTTCAGCTCGATGATCTGTTTCCTGCTGAAGGCGAGGAGGTCCCGTATCAGGCTTGCTCCCCGTTCTGTTATACCGAGTATCTGATTGACGATGTGCGTCAGATTCTCATTGTCCTTCAGTTTTATCTTCAGGAGATTTCCGTATCCGATCAGGGCAGTAAGCATATTGTTGAAGTCATGGGCGATTCCGCCTGCAAGCTGGCCTATCGCCTCCATTCTCTGTGCGTGGATAAGCTGGTCTTCGAGCTTTTTACGCTCGGAAATATCTCTGACAATGCTCAGATTAAAAAGCTTGCCGCCGATATCAACCATTGAGGCATTGACTTCAATCGGAACAATCTTTCCGTCTTTTCTTTTGTGATGAAGCCCGGTTATATTATTGCTGAAACCTTTCTCTGCAACTTCCCTGAATATTGCAGGGAGAATTGCCCACTCCTGTTCTGGATGAAGATCTTTGGCTGTCATCTTTTTCAGCTCTCCAACAGCATAGCAATCCATTTCCGCTGACTTTGTATTGCAATCAACAATACGGGTTGTCTCAGGGTTGATCAGATATATGGCATCATTTGCATTTTCAAAAAGCATGCGGTATTTTGTTTCACTTTCATTCAATTTTTTTTCATACTTCCTGCGTTCCAGTTCTGCTGCGGAACGGGATGCCAGTACACTGAGCAACGACTCTGCAAATTTTGCGTCCGCCAATGGTTTACTGTCCAGCGCAACCAGTATGCCGATGGGATGTTTTCCTGAATCAAAAAGAGGCGTGCCTATGTAGCTTTCTATTTCCATATCTGTCAGCATGTGGTCTTCCGGGAACTGCTGCTGCACATTGCTGGGAAAAGTGCACGGGCTTTTTCCGACAACATGTTCGCAGGGCGTATGGGCCAGATCATACTCAAAATTGTCGGTTATCTGTTCCGACGCAAACACCGCTATCGTTTTAACAGTATTAGTCTTCTCCGTGCTTAATTCACCTATAAAGGCGTACTCTGTCCCCAATGTTTGCGCAAGGAATGTCACCAGCGAGTGGAAAAAGGCTTCTCCTGTTTCCGCTGATAACTCTTCAGCAATATGTCTGAGTATTTCCTCATATTTTTTTTGCTCGGAAATATCCTCAAAAACCGCAATGCCGCCTGTTACATATCCTTCGTTTGCAAACATGCAGGAGAAACGGGCTCTCAGCGGGGTGAGTTTGTTGCCGAGAACAGAAAGATAGTTGCCTTCATAATACCCTGTATGTCCTGACAGACAGCTTTCAACTGCGGCTTTCATCTTCTCATCTTTCAATGATGTGCGCATATTAAAGCCGGCTATCCTGCTTTTGGGAGCGCCTATAATTGCTGCAAAAGCGTCATTGCATGCAGTTGCTGTCCCGTCTTTGTCAAAATGAAGGATGCCAAGGGGAGAGTTTTCAAAGATCATACGGTGTTTTTCTTCTGACTTTCTGAGCGCGGCGTCTTTTTCGAGAAGCTCTTTCTGTTTAGCCTCAAGCTCATCAACCTTGGCGCTCAGTTTCCTTGAAAGGCTGTGATCATACATCCTGCTCAGTTCAGTTTCATCTTCAACAGGGAGCGCCGGTTCCCTGAATCTGTCCTCCCTGTATTCGGCGACAATAGAGCTAATTGTTTTCAGGAATGCATCAATGTCAATGGGTTTTTTTATGAAACATGAAGCTCCAAGGGCTAAGCCAAGTTTCTCATCCTCAGGCTCAATATATGCAGCAGTATAAAAAATAAATGGGATGTCCCTGAGATGTTTATTTTTTTTCACTTCCCGGCAGAGTTTGAACCCGTCCATTTCGGGCATGAGGATGTCGGAAATAAGAATGTCAGGGCGCGATGTGCGGATTATCCCGAGGGCCTCGATGCCATTGGATGCTTCTTCGACCATATAGCCCGCTGATTCAAGCATCCTTTTAAGTGCCCGTCTGGAATCCAGGCTGTCATCTACAATAAGGATACGCATCTTTTTCTCTAAATAAAATAAAAAGCACTATCTGAATTAAGTATTTTTCTGTTATCCTGACTATTCATTAACCCGGACAATTCATGTATCCCCCGGCTCATGTTATTCCCTTTTCCTGACGATATTATTGTACATTATTGGCCATATTCTCTGCCGTACCAATTTGTTACACCTCCCCGGCCAGTTAGTTTCATCACTTGTTAAAAAGCATATGACTTGGATATAATGACAATCCATTTGCTCAAAAAGCAGGTGTTCACGGATTGCACAGGTTTATTGATCTGTGTAATCTGCGTAATCTGTGGAAAACGAGGGAACCATGCGAAAAAAGATCACGATCATCGGAGCAGGTAACGTAGGCGCCTCAACAGCGCAACTGGTGGCGAAAGAAGGTATTGCTGATGTAATGCTTTTTGATATCGCCGAAGGGATTCCCCAGGGAAAGGCGCTTGACATCGCTGAGGCATGTCCGCTCTGGGGTTCTGCTGTCTCTGTAAAAGGAACAAATAATTATGCTGACACAAAAAACTCTGACATTGTTGTCATAACTGCGGGCTTTCCCCGCAAGCCCAATATGTCAAGGGATGATCTCCTCCATGCCAATGCTGACGTGGTCAAGGCCGCATCTCAGGCGATCGCGAAAAATTCCCCTAATGCGATTATCATTGTGGTGACCAATCCAATGGATGCAATGGCGCAGCTTGCATGGAAGACCACAGAGTTTTCCTGCAGGCGAGTTATGGGGATGGGAGGGATACTTGATGCTGCGCGGTTCAGGACCTTCCTTGCATGGGAACTGAATGTTTCTCCGGAAGATATTGAAGCCATGCTCCTTGGCGGCCATGGCGATCAGATGGTCCCGCTTCCGAGATTCACTACAGTGAAAGGCATTCCGGTCGGTGAAATACTGAAAAAGAAAACACTCGGTGCCCTTATCCAGAGAACCAGAAGCGGTGGAGCTGAAATAGTGGGACTGCTCAAGTCAGGAAGCGCCTATTACGCACCTGCAGCCGCAACCTTTCAGATGATAAAATCTATCCTTCTTGACGAGAAGCGTGTCCTGCCGTGCGCTGCCTATCTCAATGGGGAATATGGCGTGAAAGACCTCTATGTCGGCGTACCAGTCGTCCTTGGCAAAGAAGGCGTTGAGAAGGTTGTGGAGATAAAACTCACAAGGGATGAAAAGACTTTGTTCAGGGCATCCTGCACCGCTGTAAGAAAGCTCGTGAAGAAACTCGCGATATAGAAGAGACACATCCCATATTTTTTAATGGAATAAGTCTGGATAGCAGATATGTGAAATATGTCTCTCTATTTTCATATACCGGACATAATGCCAACTCTCGACTCAAAATCAACACTATATTTGCCTAATTGCGCAACTAAAAATTTTATTTACAAAGTGGCCACACTATGCTATTTTAAAAAACCTCTAATCCTTCAAAAATAGCTTATTACATATATAGTTAATAAAGCCACATTACTTTCTTTAATTTGGAATGGAAAACCAAGTAAAAAGGAGACCATTCATAGCATGTGAATTAAGACATTTCCTGTAGAAGACATGCCAGAGGCAGGCAATACCAGACTTAAGTCTGAATAATATTTCATTAGAATGATGGGGAGGGGCGTCCATGAAAACAATGTCAAAGATGTATCTTTTACTTTTGGGAATAATATCTTTGGTTGTATTTTTTATAGCCGATGTGGCAAAGGCAAACGAAACCTATCTGCAATATGACACCACTACCGATCCAAGTATTTGTGGTGATCGAATTAGTGATATTTTCTACGATGAAATAAACAATAGAGTACTAATATCTACAGGTTATTTTTGGGACCCAGCAGTAATCAGTATTTGGAGAGATGCGTCAGAGCAATACTCTAATGGCATATGCGTCTTAAATAGGAATACAAATACGGTTACAAAATATAATGTATCGAACTCTGCAATACCGACAAATGTTTATAAAAGCATAACATGGGGTGATAATTTAATTATAGCTGGCAGTTATTATTCGGGGATTGTTGTTATAAATGAGATCACTGGAGAAATCAGGGTCTTCAACAAAAATTCTTCCCCTGCATTAAAAACAGGAATTTACAGTTTGGAGACTGCACCCATTAGTTCGCTCAAATATGAAAACGGGAAAATTTATTTTTCTTATGGTGAATATACTGAA
>QZKC01000046.1 GCA_003599425.1 Nitrospiraceae bacterium
GAAGGAGCTGAGGTTTGCAGTGAGAGAAGGCGGAAGGACCGTAGGAGCAGGAGTTGTGACGGAGGTAGTAGAGTAGCTGGGAGCTTTAAGCTGTTAGCTTAAAAATGAAACCTGAAAGACAGGAATTAATTTAAGGGCGTATGATAGGAGAACGGGTAAATGCAGGACATAATACTTTTGCAATGTACAAGCTGTAAGTGCAAGAATTATTCAACGACGAAGAACAAGAAAAATACGACAGAGAAACTTGCTCTGAAAAAATATTGCAAACATTGCAGAAAACATGTTGAACACAAAGAAACAAAGGCATAGGCCAGTAGCTCTAACGGCTAGAGCGTCGGACTCCAAATCCGAGGGTTGGGGGTTCGAATCCCTCCTGGCCTGCCATTGTACAGCAGAGAGAAGGGTTTATGTTTGAGAGAAAAAAAAATTTTTTCAAAGAAGTGAAGACAGAGTTGAAGAAAGTAGTTTTCCCTTCACGGGATGAGGTTATTGGCTCCACAAAAGTAGTAGTGGTGATGGTGTTTATCATCGCAATGTTCCTGGGAATGATAGATTTACTGCTTTCCAAATTGATCGGCATGGTGGTGAGGTAGGAGAATTTATGTCAAAGCAATGGTATGTAGTTCATACGTATTCGGGATTTGAAGAAAAGGTGAAAATAAGCATCAAGGAAAGCGCTCAGCGAAGAGGCTTAAACGACAAGATCGATCAGATATTGATCCCGACGGAGAAGGTGATCGAGCTGAAGGCCGGAAAGAAAAAGGAGACTACAAAGAAATTCTATCCCGGCTATATCCTTATCGAGATGGACCTTGATGATGAAACATGGCATCTTGTAAGCAGTACCCCGAGGGTAACAGGGTTTGTCGGCGGTGAAAGGCCTATGCCCTTACACCCTGAAGAGATCGATGTGATCGTCCAGCAGATAGAGAAAGGGCCCTCGACCCAGGTCAAAACACAATTCGAAAGAGGAGACTCGGTCAGGATCATTGACGGAGCTTTTGCAAACTTCAACGGATTTGTAGATGATGTGGACAATGTCCATAACAAGCTGAAAGTTATGGTTACGATATTCGGCAGGCAGACGCCTGTGGAGACAAACTTTTTGCAGGTTGAGAAGACATAGAAAATTAAAAATAAAAAAGCAAAGATCAAAAATATTGAAGGAAATATTTCCAGTAAAAGCAATTCTTTAATTTTGAATTTTACATTTTTTGATCTGTTGTATCGGAGGTTGAAATGGCTAAAAAAGAAGTAATGGCAATGGTAAAGCTTCAGGTTTCTGCAGGGAAGGCAAACCCTGCTCCGCCGATAGGCCCGGCCCTGGGCCCGCACGGTATCAATATTATGGATTTCTGCAAGGCCTTTAATGCCCAGACGCAGGCTTTAGGCGATACGATCATACCGGTTGTACTGACCGTATACAAGGACAGATCGTTTACCTTTATTCTCAAGACACCTCCGGCATCGGAACTTATCAAGAAAGCTGCAGGCATAATAAAGGGCTCCAACGCACCGAATAAAGACAAGGTTGGCAAGATCACCATGGACCAGGTAAGAGAGATCGCAAAAACAAAACTCCCTGACCTGAATGCCTTCAATGTCGAAAAAGCGATGAATACCATAAAGGGCACAGCAAGAAGCATGGGGGTTGAGGTTGTGGAATAGTTGTCAGTTTTCAGTTGTTAGTTCAAAGCTAATAACTAAGAACTAAAAACTTTATATAAGGTGAGGTAACAATGGGTAAGAAACATGACAGTGCAAAAGAGAAGGTAGACAGGACAAAGCAGTATGACCTGAAGGATGCGATTGATCTTGTCAAGCAGCTTACGCATATGAAATTTGATGAGACAGTAGATCTGGCCTTTAATCTCGGCATAGATCCCAAAAAGACAGACCAGATGGTGCGCGGAAGTGTTGTGCTGCCTCATGGTCTCGGCAAAAAGATCAGGGTTGTGGTCTTCGCAAAAGGCGAAAAGGCTATCGAAGCGAAAAACGCCGGCGCTGAGATGGTAGGCGCTGAAGACCTCGTGGAAAAAATCAATGGCGGATGGCTTGATTTTGACAAAGTGGTGGCAACTCCTGATATCATGGGACTGGTCGGCAAACTTGGGAAGGTACTCGGCCCAAGGGGTCTCATGCCGAACCCTAAATCAGGCTCGGTTACATTTGATGTTGGCAAGGCAGTAAAGGACATCACCGCTGGGAAGGCAGATTACAAGACCGAAAAAGCTGGCATTGTGCATGTCTCAATCGGGAAGGTATCTTTTGATGCCGACAAACTGATTGACAATGCCAAGGCCGTTATCAGGGCCATTGAAAAGGCAAAGCCGTCAACAAGCAAGGGAAAATATCTCAAGAAGGTTTCGATTTCATCAACCATGGGAGCGGGAGTTCCCATTAATGTTGCCAGTGTGGCGACAATGTAATTAGTCGCTATTAGCTTATGGCTATTAGCTGTTAAAAATAGGTCAGAGACCGCGGGTACGATTCCGGTCATCCGGAAGAGTTTAAATGGGAAGGGGTTCAGCCTGCACAGACCAAATTGAAGTAGAGAGCAAAGAGTAGAGAGGAGAAAGAAGAAGCACTCCTCAGAGTATTCCTACTATCTACTCTCTACTGAGAAACTTCGCTGGGGTCTCTGATATAACAAAAGGGGGTGAAAGATCTGAACAAGGAAGCGAAAAGCCAGATAGTGTCAGAACTTCAGGACAAGTTTCAGAGAGCAAAGGGTGTTGTTTTTACTGACTACAGAGGATTGACCGTAGAAGAGATCACGGGTTTGAGAAATAATCTGAGATCTGCTGCGCTGGAATACAAGGTTGTAAAGAACACACTTGCCAAAATTGCTGCAGAAGGAACACCTGTAAGCACTGCAAAGGACAACTTTATCGGACCGGTAGGGATCGCCATTGGCTTTGACGACCCCGTACTCCTCGTAAAGAAGGTTCTTGAGTTTAACAAGACAAATGACAAGCTTCAGATTACAGGCGGTATCATCGAAGGCGGAGTCTGCACTTTTGATGCATTAAAGAGGATTTCCGAGCTTCCACCGCGTGAAGTCCAGTTGTCTATGCTCGCTGGTGTGCTGCAGGCGCCTGCAGGCAAACTTGCGAGATTGTTGAATGCAACGCTTGCACGTTTTGTGTATGCGATGGAAGCGCTTAAACAGAAGAAGAATTAAGAATTGAAAATTAATGGTTAAAATTTAAGGAGGGAATGATGTCTGCAACAAAAGATCAGGTATTTGAGTTTATCGACAAAATGACGATCCTTGAGATGTCAGATTTTATTAAGGAGTTTGAAGAGAGGTACGGAGTAACAGCAGCGGCTCCAGTTGCGGTTGCGGCAGTTGCCGGCGCCCCGGCAGCGGGCGGAGCTGCGGCAGTTGAGGAAAAGACAAGTTTTGATGTAATCCTGGCTGCTGCAGGAGACAAGAAGATCCAGGTCATCAAGGTGGTCAGGGAGCTGACGAGCCTCGGCCTTAAAGAAGCCAAAGACCTTGTTGACGGAGCTCCGAAACCGGTAAAGACCGGCGTATCAAAGGAAGAGGCAGAGGCCATGAAGGCAAAGCTTGAAGAACAGGGAGCAAAGGTAGAGTTAAAGTAACTTTAAGATAAAAGAGCACAGAACACAGAGCACAGGCAAAAGAATAATTATGTCTGTGTTCTGTAATCTGAGTACTGTGCTCTCAAAAAGGAGTAATATGGCAGAGGCTTTAAGAACGAGGAAAAATTTCGGGAAGATACCTGAAATACTTGCGATCCCGAACCTTATAGAGATCCAGAAGCGTTCCTTTGAACGTTTTCTGCAGGGAGATGTGTTAACTAACAAACGGGAAGACAATGGCTTACAGTCGGCTTTTAACAGCGTATTCCCCATAACCGACTATAATGAAACAGCTTCCATTGAGTTTATTGAATATATAATCGGGAATCCTAAATACACCATCCGGGAATGCCTTGAAAAGGGCATAAACTACGCTGCCCCTCTCAAGATCAGGGTCAAACTGAATCTGTGGGAAAAAGGGGAAGGCGGGCAAAAACGTCTGAAAGAATCCAGGGAGCAGGAAGTCTACCTGGGAGAATTGCCGTTAATGACCGATACAGGCACATTTATCATAAACGGAGTAGAGAGGGTGGTTGTCAGCCAGCTTCACCGTTCTCCGGGCATATTCTTCAGTCATGACAAAGGCAAGGCCCCTGCAGGGAGCAAAGTGCTTTTCTCCGCCAGGATTATCCCGGCACGAGGGTCCTGGTTTGACTTTGAATTTGACACGAAAGACACCCTCTTTGTAAGGATCGACCGCAGAAAAAAGCTGCATGCCACTATCATTCTTAAAGCCCTCGGGTACACAGAGGAGCAGATACTGAAACTCTATTATCCGATAGAAGAGATCAAGATAAAAAACAGCCTTGCGACACGTGCTGTAAGCGAAGTGCTTGCAGGATCAAAGGCGTTTAAGAACATAACGGACCCGAAGACACATGAAGTGATCGTCAAGGAAGGCGGAAGGATAACGAGATCGTCAATCAAAAAGATGGAAACCGCGCACATAAAAGATATTCCGGTACTGAAAGAAGAGCTTGTCGGAAGGGTGACCCTGACCGATATTATTGACCCTGAAACAGGGGAGATTATCCTGGAAAGCAATGAAGAGATCACGGAGCAGATGATAGAAAAAATCTTCTCTGTGAAGATCCCGACGCTTCAACTCCTTTACATCGACGGGATCCGCTATCTCTCCTCACTGCGTGATACGCTCCTTCTGGACAAGGTTAACAGTACTGAAGAGGCGCTGATCGAGATCTATAAAAAACTGAGGCCGGGTGAACCACCGTCACTTTCGGACGCACGGGCGCTATTTGAGGGGCTGTTCTTTGACCCCAGGCGCTATGACCTGTCTGAAGTAGGGCGGCTCAAGCTGAACAAACGTCTTGGACTTGATATTCCCTTGGAGACAAGGGTGTTGACCGATAAGGACATCATTGAGATCCTTCGTTACCTTTTTGATCTCAGGGCAGGAAAAGGCGAAATCGACGATATTGACCATCTCGGGAACAGGAGGGTAAGAGCTGTGGGTGAGTTGCTCGAAAACCAGTTCAGGATCGGTCTTGTGAGGATGGAGCGTGCGATAAAGGAAAAAATGACCCTTACAGAACTTGAGACAGCAATGCCTCATGATATCATCAATGCAAAGCCTGTTATTGCCGTTATTAAGGAGTTCTTTGGTTCAAGCCAGCTCAGCCAGTTTATGGACCAGACAAACCCGCTCTCAGAGATAACGCATAAAAGGAGATTAAGCGCTCTTGGCCCAGGCGGCTTGACAAGAGAAAGGGCCGGCTTTGAAGTCAGAGACGTGCACCCGACCCACTATGGCCGTATTTGCCCTGTAGAGACGCCAGAAGGTCCCAACATCGGACTGATAACATCTCTTGCTTCATACGCACGGGTAAATGATTACGGGTTTATCGTTTCACCTTACAGAAAAGTTATCAAAGGAAGAGTGAGCGATGAGATACAGTACCTTGACGCGATAGATGGAGAAAAGCACGTCATTGCTCAGGCGACGTCGCCGATTGATGCAAAAGGCAATCTTATAGGTGAGACCATATCAGCTCGGGTCGGCGGGGACTTCAAGCTCGTTACGCCGGACGAAGTGGAATATATCGATGTGTCTCCAAAACAGATAGTGAGCGTTTCCGCGTCACTGATACCGTTCCTTGAAAATGACGATGCGAACAGGGCGCTCATGGGTTCAAACATGCAGAGGCAGGCAGTCCCGCTTCTGCAGACCGATGCCCCGAGGGTCGGAACAGGCGTAGAGGCAGTTGCCGCTCGCGACTCGGGTGTTGCCGTGACCGCCAGGAAATCCGGAATTGTGGAATCAGTTGACGCATCGCGGATCATGATCCGTTGTGATGACGGCGGCGCTGATGTATACAATCTGGTTAAATTCTACAGGTCCAATCAGGCTACCTGCGTAAACCAGAAGCCGATCGTCAGGGCAGGACAGAGAGTAAAAAAGAATCAGGTCATTGCGGATGGCCCTGCGACCGACAAGGGAGAACTTGCTCTTGGGAAGAATGTATTTGTTGCTTTTATGCCCTGGGGCGGGTACAACTTTGAGGACGCGATCATCATAAGTGAGCGTCTTGTAAAAGATGACACGTACACTTCGATACACATTGAAGAATTTTTAATAGAAGCCCGTGAAACCAAGCTGGGCCCTGAGGAAATAACGAGAGATATTCCCAATATCGGGGAGGAAGCTCTCAAGGATCTCGACGAAAGCGGCATCATCAGGACCGGCGCCTATATAAAGCCCGGGGATATCCTCGTGGGCAAGGTCACTCCAAAGAGCGAGACACAGCTTACACCGGAAGAAAAACTCCTGAGAGCCATCTTCGGTGAAAAAGCAGAGGAGGTAAGGGAAAATTGCCTCTATGTGCCGCCAGGGATCGAAGGGATTGTCCTTGATGTTAAAGTCTTTACACGTAAAGGCGCTTCAAAGGACAAGCGGACCAAGAGCATCGAGGAAGAAAAAATATATCAGATCAAGAGAAACCTTGAAGACGAGGTCGAGATAATTACAGAGAACGGCCACAAAAAAATGAGAGACCTGATATTGAATGAAAAAGTGGCAGAGGATGTAAAGGTCTCCGGGGTCAAGGATATTTTATGTGAAAGCGGAAAGCGTATCACGGACAAGATACTTGAGAGGATACCGGATAAATCTCTCCATAAGGTAAAACTCTCTGACCCGGATAAAATGGACAAGCTCAAAGCCATCGAAGATGAAACAACAAGGAGGGTCAAAGAGCTTGAAGACCAGTATGAGAAAAAGCTGGAGCAGTTCAAAAAAGGAGACGAGCTTCCGCCCGGAGTCCTTAAGATCGTAAAGGTTTACATAGCGATGAAAAGGAAAATACAGGTGGGAGACAAGATGGCAGGAAGGCACGGGAACAAGGGTGTTATCTCCATTGTCGTGCCTGAGGAGGACATGCCCTACCTTCCTGACGGGACCCCTATCGATGTCATTCTGAATCCACTTGGTGTTCCATCGCGTATGAATGTCGGACAGGTGCTTGAAACCCATCTCGGATGGGCTGCTAAGGAATTGAACCTTTATGTCGCCACCCCAGTATTTGAGGGCGCGACCGAACGCGAGATAAAGGGCCTCCTGAAAGAGGCAGGACTTCCCGAAAACGGGCAGGTAGTTCTCTATGATGGAAAGACAGGATTGCCGTTCCAGAAGCCGATCACAGTTGGTTCCATGTATATCATGAAACTCCACCATCTCGTTGAAGACAAGATACATGCCCGCTCGATCGGGCCGTACTCGCTCGTTACGCAGCAGCCGCTGGGAGGAAAGGCGCAGTTCGGAGGACAGAGACTGGGTGAGATGGAAGTCTGGGCGCTTGAGGCCTACGGCGCTTCATATACCCTTCAGGAATTTCTTACTGTAAAGAGTGATGATGTTGCCGGAAGGGCGCGGGTGTATGAGGCTATCGTGAAAGGCGATGTAAACCTCGAACCCGGGGTGCCGGAGTCATTTCATGTTCTCATTAAAGAACTGCAGAGTCTGGCTCTTGATGTAGACCTGCTGGAAGAAAAAGCGATTGAAAAAGGGAAAGACGGCGGCAGCGAGAAACCTGAAAAACGCAAGGCAGTTGCCGGAAAGAAGAAATAATGAGGAATATATCAACTTATTTAACTGAGACAGCTTCGTCGCTGAAGCTCCTCGCAATGACGGGAACAGGCGCCAGCGTGCACGTTGTCATTGCGAGCGTAGCGAAGCAATCTCTTCAGGATATTCAATAAACCTATAATAAGGAGACTTACGTGGAAGACATTTATTCAATATTTGAAAAGCCAAAGAATCCAACGGAATTTGAGGCTATTAAAATAAGGCTTGCCTCTCCCGAAAAAATAAGGGCGTGGTCGTATGGTGAGGTCAAGAAGCCGGAGACCATAAACTACCGTACGTTCAAACCTGAGAGGGACGGCCTCTTCTGTGCAAAAATATTCGGGCCTGTAAAGGACTGGGAATGTATCTGCGGGAAATACAAGAGGATGAAGCATAGGGGAGTGGTCTGCGACAAATGCGGCGTTGAGGTCATTCAGGCAAAGGCAAGGCGTGAAAGACTCGGTCACATAGAGCTTGCAACTCCGGTTGCGCATATATGGTTCCTGAAAGGCATACCTTCGCGTATAGGCACGCTCCTTGACATAACCATGCGACAGCTTGAGAAAGTACTGTACTTTGAAAGTTATGTTGTTGTGGACCCGGGCGATACAAAGCTGAAGGAAAAAGACCTGCTCACCGATGAGGAATACCGGAAATATGTTCAGGAGTTTGGTGATAAATTCAAGGCTGGTATTGGCGCTGAGGCTGTAAAGGAACTACTCAGAAATATCAATCTTGACGAACTTGCAAAAGAGCTCAGAGCCAAGATCCATGCGACAGCTTCTCTCGGGATCAAGAGGAAACTGACAAAGCGCCTGCGTGTGGTTGAGGCATTCAGAAAATCAGGGAATAAACCTGAATGGATGATCATGGACGTTATCCCCGTACTTCCTCCTGATCTTCGGCCGCTGGTGCCCCTTGAAGGGGGCAGGTTCGCCACATCAGACCTGAACGATCTTTACAGGAGAGTGATCAACAGGAACAACAGGCTTAAGAGGCTGATGGAGCTGAACGCACCGAGCGTTATCATCCGTAATGAAAAGAGAATGCTCCAGGAAGCGGTTGATGCCCTTTTTGACAATGGCAGAAGGAGCAGAGTCCTGAAGGCCACGACAAAAAGGCCGCTCAAATCATTAAGCGATATGATCAAAGGCAAACAGGGGCGCTTCAGGCAGAACCTGCTTGGAAAGAGGGTTGACTATTCAGGAAGGTCTGTTGTTGTTGTAGGCCCTGAACTGAGACTGCATCAGTGCGGACTTCCAAAGATTATGGCGCTCGAATTGTTCAAGCCGTACATATTCAGCAAGCTTGAGGAAAAAGGGGTTGTTACCACGATCAAGGCAGCGAAGAAACTGGTTGAAAGGGGTGAGGACATTATCTGGGATTGTCTTGAAGAGGTCATTGCAGAACACCCGGTAATGCTTAACAGAGCCCCGACCCTTCACCGTCTCGGCATGCAGGCCTTTGACCCTGTGCTTGTGGAAGGCAAGGCGATAAAACTCCATCCTCTGGTCTGTACGGCATTTAATGCGGATTTTGACGGAGACCAGATGGCAGTGCATGTACCGCTTTCCATAGAGGCACAGATCGAGGCGAGGGTGCTGATGATGTCGGTCAATAACATACTCAGCCCGGCAAACGGCAAACCGATCGCCACACCGACACAGGATATGGTCCTCGGCATCTACTATCTGACAAAGGAGAGAAAAGGAGCAAAGGGGGAAGGCAAGAAGTTCTCCAGTCCCCAGGAAGTCAGGGTTGTATATGATACCGGGATTGCGAAAGGCGGAAGAAAGAGGGGGAAGAACACCCATGAAGATGATGCCGAGATAATCGATATCCATGCGAAGATACAGGTTAGGATGAACGGTTCATTTGTCGATACGACGGCAGGCCGGATCATTCTGAGCGAAATATTGCCTGAGGGTGTCCCGTTCTCCATGATCAACAAGGAAATGACCAAGAAGGAAGTGGCAAAGCTCGTTGAGCATAGCTACAAGAAGCTTGGCAAAAAGGGAACAGTCATCTTTCTTGACAATATTGAAAAGCTCGGTTTCCGTTACGCAACCATGTCAGGAAGCTCTATATGCATAGATGACATGCGCATACCAAGCAAAAAAGCGGAATTCATAAAGAACGCGGAGCAGGAAGTCCTTGATGTCCAGAGACAGTATGCCGACGGACTTATCACAAACGGCGAGCGGTACAACAAGGTCATCGACATATGGGCAGAGGTCACGGAAAACATTGCTGATGAAATGATGCGGGAACTCGGCGTTGAGAGCGGCGAAGATATCAAGAAGCTGTCTGAAGAAGACCTAAAGGAAAGGCGGTCCTTCAATAATATATTCATGATGGCTGATTCGGGCGCGAGAGGTTCCGCAGCCCAGTTAAGACAGCTTGCTGGAATGAGGGGACTGATGGCAAAACCCTCCGGTGAGATCATCGAGACACCGATAACTGCGAATTTCAGGGAAGGGTTGACACCGCTTCAATACTTCATATCCACACACGGCGCCCGAAAAGGTCTGGCAGATACCGCCTTGAAAACCGCAAACTCAGGATATCTGACAAGAAGGCTCGTTGACGTTACTCAGGATGTCATTATACTGGAGGATGATTGCGGCACAAATGAAGGCATCTATCTGACAAGCCTGATCGAAGGCGGTGAGATAATCGAGCCGATTGAGGAGAGATTGTTCGGACGCGTTGCCGCTGAAGATATTAAGGACCATCATACAAAAGAAAAGATCGTATCTCAGGGACAGGAGATCGATGATGAGCTGTCGCAGAAAATAGCAGCAGCCGCCATCGACAGGGTCAAGATACGCTCTGTGCTCACCTGTGAGGCCAAGTTCGGTGTTTGCAAGAAGTGTTACGGACGAGACCTTGGAAGAGGTGAGCCGGTCGAGACTGGAGAGGCGGTCGGAATAATTGCTGCCCAGTCTATCGGCGAGCCTGGGACACAGCTTACCATGAGGACGTTCCATATCGGCGGAACCGCAACAAGACTGGTTGAGCAGACAGTGCTCGAAGCCAAAAACAGCGGCAACGTCAAATTCATTGACCTTGCTACGGTCAAAAACAGGGAAGGCGCATTCGTTGTCATGAACAGGAACGGAGGCATTGCCATCGTTGACTCAAAAGGCAGAGAGAGAGAAAAATACTCGGTTGTGTACGGCGCGAGGCTGAGGGTGAAGAACGGTGAAAAAGTAGAAGCCGGACAACTGCTCGTTGAGTGGGATCCGTATTCAATCCCGATCATTACAGAGGTCGGAGGGAAGATCGCGCTTGGAGACATTGCTGAGGGCGTTTCTGTCAAGGAAGAGGTCGATGAGGTTACGGGACTTCACCACAAGGTTATCATAGAATACCCGGCCCACATGAGACCGAGGATATCGATCAAGGATGAACAGGGAAAAGCCACACTAAAGATCCCCGGCACCAACAATATCGCCCGGTATCTCCTGCCGTCAGGAGCCCATGTCCTTGTTGACAAGGGTACGATAGTCCATCCCGGTGACGTTATAGCAAAGATACCGAGAGAGACCACAAAGACAAAGGATATCACCGGCGGTCTGCCGAGAGTCGCAGAACTTTTCGAAGCGAGGAAGCCGAAGGAACAGGCGATCGTTAGCGAGATCGATGGTATAGTCGAATTCAGAGGTTTCCACAAAGGTATGAGAATAGTTGTGGTCAAGGGCGGAACAGATACGAGAGAATATTTCATTACCAAAGGCAAACACCTGAGCGTACATGAAGGCGACTGGGTGAAGGCTGGTGAACCTCTTATGGATGGTTCGATAAACCCGCACAACATCCTTGAGATACTCGGGCCCAATGAGCTCCAGAGATACCTGGTAGATGAAGTGCAGAAGGTTTACAGGCTTCAGGGCGTTTCCATCAACGACAAGCACATTGAAGTTGTCGTAAGACAGATGATGAAAAAGGTAAGAATAGAGGAAGCAGGCGATACAGACTTCCTTGTAGGCGAGCAGGTGGATAAGGCGATATACGATGAAGAAAACCGGAGAGTGATGAAAGAGAAGGGCAAGCCTGCTCTGGCAAAACCTCTCCTGTTGGGTATCACCAAAGCGTCCCTGTCGACAGACAGCTTTATTTCCGCTGCCTCGTTCCAGGAAACGACCAGAGTGCTTACAGAAGCTGCCATCAACGGCATGGTCGATGAGCTGAGAGGCCTTAAGGAGAATATCATCATGGGAAGGCTTATCCCGGCAGGCACAGGCACCGAGATGTACAAAGCGACGTTTGTGGAATCAGAAGCAGAGTAAAAACAAAGGGTTCAAGGGGTCGTGGATCCAAGTGGCCAAGGCTGAAAAAACAGCTATGTTTCATTTGAATCCTTGACCCCTTTTTTATTTTATGAAATTCATTGCCGATTCAATGCTGGGCCGTCTTGCAAGATGGCTGAGGCTGCTCGGTTATGACACCCTCTATTTTCCTGATATTCAAGACCGTCTTCTGATCAGGATCGCAAGAGAAGAGGACAGAGTGCTTCTCACGAGGGACACAAGACTGGTCAGGATGAGGGGATTGAGAAGATACCTGCTTCTTCATGAGAACGATCCCTTTGGGCAGTTAAAAAAAGTGATCACGACATTTGATCTGGGGACACATCCCATTTTTTTTGAATCAAAAAAAATGGGATGTGTCCCTCGCCTCTACAGCAGGTGTTCACTCTGCAATACTTCTCTTGAGGAAGTCTCCAAAGAGCAGGCAAAACTACATGTGCCTGAGTATGTCTATCAGACCTCAGATGCCTTTAAACAATGTCCTTCATGCGGGAAATTCTACTGGAAGGGAACGCATCCGGAATTGCTCAGAAAGAAGCTCAGGGATATATTTTGAGCCAGCCGTATGCTACCAGACAATGGTGACAGTGAGGGTTTCAGTATAAGTACCTGCTGAAACATTTTGCTGCGGCGGTATCCTGCCGTAGACTGTGCTTATCCACGGCGATCTTTTGAAAACCTTATTCTGAGCGGTGAAGGTATTGCCGCTTCCGTCCCCCCATATCTGGGTGCATGCTGCATCAATATATAAATTATAGCTGATGAGATCAGTGCTGCCTGACTGCTTCATTTTTCTCGGGCTGAATCCACCCGAATTAGGACTTGGCCCGATGGAGAGCGTTACAAATGGCGGCGGGGTTTCATCACAGTCCACGGTTATGCTGGCTGCTGTATCAAGCGGGCTTGAGGACAGGACGTTATAACTTCCGAAATTGACCGGTGTGGTCGATAGCGTGCAGACAGCGTGTGCCGGATATAATGGGTTGGAAAAAATAATAGCAGCCATAATACAGAAGATAATTAGTATCCATACGCTGCTTCTACTGTTCACAGGCAATGTCTCCCATATCTAAAAGTATTTCGTCACTGTCCGGTATGGTCATGGAAAATCTGCATTCGCTTCCCTGATACATGACCCATGCCTGATGTGTACCGGGGGGGATGTTCTCAATATAAAATTCGCCGCTTCTCCCGACAAGGCCTTCCAATATTTTATAATTCGCCTGAATGAACAGTCGTCCGAATTCTGGCTTGGCCCTCTCTCTGTTTCTCATTATGGACAGAGTTCCTGTCAGGGCCTGCATTTTGTTTAAGGAAAATGCAAGCAAAGAGCCGCTTCGTGAGGAAGGGGACAAGTATTTTGACAATTCCCTGATCGTGTAATTAAGCGGAATGTCCTGGCTTTCAATGCTGATCCTGTTGTCCTGAAATGAGCTGAGGTTAGGAATGATCAGCTCACCGTTGCTGTCTGTCACGCCGACCTCATTACTGTAATGATACACCCTGACGTCTTTAAGGTTACTGACCTTTACCTTGGCGAAGCTGTCGGTTATGGGTCTGCTCAGGAATATCGACCTGTCAATGTATCCGATGCCCCCTGATAATGACAGTCCATATCCGGTATTGTTCTCATCACCGGTCACATTGATCTCATACTGACCATGATTGTTCTGGTAGAACAGGGCCCCTTTGACACTATTATTATCGCCTGATTTCAAAATGTCGGTTCCAAAACCGAATCCGGCGCCGGGAGGTGGGCTTTTGTGAATGCCGAGCGCTTGGCTTGACGAGTGGTTGTCTTTAGCAGAATACAGAGACCCGGATATCCCTTTCCCGAAATATACGTGCAAGCCCAAAAGGATCTCATCATTTACTTCTGAATCCCTTGTTTCACTGGCAGAGACAAAAAAAGAAGCCCTCTCCGAGAATGATCTGCTATAGCTTAAAGACACGCGGGACGCCTCTCCGTGCTGGTACATGTCAGCATATGAGTATTCTGCTGTAAGGTAACCTGTTTTTTTCCCGCCGAATCCTATTGCTCCCGCAGAGTATATTTTTGCCTTGTCATCTGAAGGCTTCACGGCAAGGTTGGAGTAATTGCGTGAATCTGACCGTGCAACAAGTTTGACATTTACATTTCTGGACTGATAAAAGTATCCCATCATTCCACTTAATCCCGGTTCCCCGGACCGGGCGCTGAACGCGATGGAAGAGTCAATAACTCCGGCGTTCCCAGCAAGAAAGGACACATAAGCACCAATATTCATTACATCTGTGGATGCTTCTGCTGCATAGCCTGCCTTCAGTTTTTCTGAGAATCCATAATTGTGAAACGCCAGGAACGCGGGCTTTCCGTAAGAAAAACTTTTTGTCCCGAAATCCTTTTTCATGAAACCTGCGCTGTAGCTGTACTCGTGAAGTCCTTTTTTCAGGAGGCGGTTGCTGTAGTAATAGGGTGTTATCACATTCCTTTCTCTCCCATAAGCGTCTTTTATCACCATGTTCGCAGTTCCGAGACCTGTTGTAGCGGGGATGTCATTGAAAGTAAATTCACCAGGCAGCAATTTCTCT
This sequence comes from Nitrospiraceae bacterium, assembly GCA_003599425.1. Taxonomy (GTDB): domain Bacteria; phylum Nitrospirota; class Thermodesulfovibrionia; order UBA6902; family UBA6902; genus SURF-23. The sequence goes on from QZKC01000046.1 coordinate 14,578, forward strand.
TTTCTGACAAGTGCACCGTCCAGATATATTTCTACATCTGAAGGGGTCTCGAGGGTTCCGTTGAGTTTTAGAGGAGGGAATATGACAAGAGACGGATCGATCGAAAAATTTGACGAATACTGAATGCCGCCGAGAAGTGCTGCTGAGCCTAATGGCCCTGGGTAGGCCTGGAAATCTCCGAATGTTACAGTCTGCAATGTGTCTCTGTAGTTTCTGACAAGACTGCTCATTAACCGTGCGGCTGTCTTTTCATCTCCTGTCTTCTGGTATGTAAATGTTGTTGTGCCGAGATAATCCCCAACACTGACGCCGAACTCACCTGAAATGCCTGTGAATGATTCTCCTCTGCCGTTTTCATAATCAAATGAGTAATTCAGAAAGGCGGAACGGTCCTGAGCAACTACCGGTTTATATTTTTTGGCATAAGATGTATCGATGTCCTGTTCTCTGAACAGAGAGGGGGATGCCTTTATCTCAAGGGATACTGTTTCTTCTTCAATACTGTATTGGAGACCTGGGATTGATTTCAGTGAGACGCAGGTGGCCCCATTGACCTGAATGTCCTGTCCCAGGCCCTCTTTCAGTCCCAGCTGCTCGAAATCATTTCTTGGCATCAATATATCCCCTTCCGGAACGATGACAAAGAAAAATTCGCCTTTGTCCTGTTCGTTCAGGAGCAGCTTTAAGACTGCCTGATCTTCAGCAGGAGAAGCATAAGGCGAAATGAATACGATGAATATTGCATAGAGAATTATGCGTTTAAGTGCCGCACATTTCCCTAACGATGTCAATTTGTTTCCCCATCTCAAACCTGTCTGTCTCAATATGCAGGCTCAGGGTCTTTATGCCGCGGCACATGTCCTGAGGTATATCAAACGTAAATGACTTTGACTTGCCGTGATGCAGGTACCCGCCTGCCCTTTCTGCAGTATATAGTTCCTTGCCGGATACGTCTTTGCCCGCTATTTGCATTGATTTAATAATAAAGTGGATATTCCCCTCGTTCCTGATGCCTACGGATAGAGCGCTGCCTGTCATATCAAAAGTATGGATAACTCCTGATGCGTTTGCCTTTAGAGGGGATATGAATATCGGAACACCGACTTTCATGATGATCTTGACTGCTGTGGTGTCTGTCTGGCTGTTATCAGGGATCTCTTCGAAGAAAAGCCTGTATGTCTTTTCCGCCTCCTCATGCGGAACTTTGATACCTATCCTGACTATTTTTTCTTCTTCCGGAGCTAATTCCAGCAGCTTTGGAAAAAAGAGGATGTCATCAGTTGACGAATAAACATTGTCCTCTTTCTCATCCTGTGTCCACGCTACTGAGCTGAGCTGCAGCGCCACTTTGCCCTGGGATTCGTTTTTTATGGTAACAACATCTGTTTTCTTGCTGCTGTCAAAAAAAATTCTTACGGGGTTTATCGAGAAATCCACGGAAAAACTATCTGTGGGTAACATGGTCAGGGCAAACAAACATATGATCAATTTCATCGTTATCATTCTGAAAGATATATTATTTTCTGACACTATAGCTCCTTTTAGCGATACGTTTGATGTATTGCATGGTTGCCGCCGATAAATCTGGCGGCATATCTCTGTCAACTTTGTGAGATCAGACAGTTTATTTTAGTAAACGGTCAAAGAGAGCCTGTGGCCCTCTTTGACCGTTCCAGTAAAACTAATTGCTAATATGCTACTGTTACGGTTACAGTCCCGTTGTAGGTTCCAGCCTGAACATCCTGAGAAGCCGGAATCCTTCCATAGATATTTTTTGTTATCGTGCTGTTGTTGGCAGCGGTTCCGGTCACACCTGGTGCAGTGCTCGGCCATAGAGTTGATCTTCCAGATTCCTGATACATTTCAAAGTTCAGCGTATCTGTACCGTCTGTCATGCTTCTTGAACCTGTTATATAGACATCATACGCGGTACCCTTTGTACAGGTAAAAGCCACATCTCCAACGCCGTCATCATCATTAGTAGCGGATGTCGGATCGTATGTACCGAAGTTGAGGTTTGTGACGCTGGATATGCTGCAGGTTCCTGCGACTGTTACGGTTGAGCTTAAAGACCTTGTGTCTGTTGCGGCCATGGCATTAACAGATGTAAATACAACTGCCGCTGCCATGAGACTGAGTAGAATACGTTTCATACACTTTCTCCTTTTTTGTTTTTGAGGTTTTTTGTTGTGCGCACAGGTCTTATTTCTCGGCAGCTTTTTTCAAAACTTTAGCTCTTGATGCAAAAATTTATCAATTTTTTTAAGTAGTTAAAACCTTACTGGCTAACCCATAGGGGAAAGCCTGATGGCGCATAAGTGAGATGATTGATTATTAGGGGAAAGGCTATTTTCAGTAGGCGGAAGATACCATAAATGAGACAGGCCAGTCGTAGTAGCCAGGTGTGGTGTTACTTGATAGATAAAATCTGAAGCTTAGGTCTTTAGTAAAGCTTTTTGCTTCATTATATGGAATGTAAAGTTCATTGTTACTATCCTGAATTTTGAGAGAACCAGTATTTGTTGATACGATTGCCCCCTGGGGAAAATCGTTGTTAGTGAAAAAGGTTATGAATAGGCCGCTATTGGAATTTGTTTTTATTTTTATGGTGATGGCATTATTTATATCAATGTAGCCCCTGTTAATATCTTCGTTAGTAACTACTATGTGATCTTCCTGATGAATAGTCTCATACTTTAAGGTCGGCAGTACTGTTACACGGGCTGTTAAAGGGGCACTGTTATTTTCTGCAAATATTTCAGGGCCATAGATTAATAAGAGGAAGAGTAATGATAATGCTATGAATAATGTTCTCATGTTATGCACAAAAGCTAATTAGGTGCCAGATAGTAACTAATTGATTTATAATATTTTAGATGCAAAAAATTCTTTATGAGTGGGCGTTATTGACATAGCGCACATATGTTCTATTCTGATAATTATTAAGGAAAAGGATAAAACTAATTGATAATTTGGTAAAACTACGTCAGATTATTGCTGTGGGCGTTTTTGGTCTTTATGAGCTAATGCTATCTATTATTAACTTAATCCGAATTTATTGATCTTTCTCAGTAACGCCCGTCTGCTCATTCCAAGAATGGCGGCAGCTTTTGTTTTATTTCCACCTGACATGATCATAATATTTTGAATGTGAGTTTTTATAATCTCATCTACCGAAAGATTGGTTGAACTTTTTGTACTTACCTTTTTGAGATGTTCTGGTAAATCTTCAGGCCTGATGAAATTCGCCAGTGTTACAAGGACAGCCCGCTCCAGGACATTTTCAAGCTCCCTGATGTTGCCTGGCCAATCATATGCCATGAGCAGGCGCTTGGTTGGCATGGATATCCCAGCTATTTCTTTACCTGTTTTTTCTCTGAATCTGTCAAGGAAAAAACGGCAGAGTAATTGTATGTCTTCTTTTCTGTCTCTCAGAGGGGGCAGATCAATAATAACGGTTGAAAGCCTGTAGAAGAGGTCTTCACGAAAAAGCCCCTGCTTTATTTTCTCGTTCAGATCAACATTGGCAGCAGCGATGACCCGGCATTGCGCTTTCTTTGCATCGGTACTTCCGACACGCCTGAACTCTCCATTTTGCAACACCCTTAAAAGATGGGGCTGGAAACTTAACGGCATATGGCCGATCTCATCAAGAAAAATTGTTCCGCTTCCGGCTGCTTCAAACAGCCCTTTTTTATCAGATATTGCTCCGGTAAAGGCTCCCTTCACATGCCCGAAGAGTTCGCTTTCAATAAGGTGCTCAACAAGACCACTGCAATTGCAGGCAATAAAGGGCTGCTCGCGGCCGGGACCCAATTCATGCATTGCACGGGCAAGCGCCTCTTTCCCTGTTCCTGTATCACCAGTGATCAGCATGGTCCTGTAGTAGGGCGCTACCCGCTGTATCAGGGAAAAAATATCGAGCATGGCCGGGGTCTTGCTTACCATTCCATGAAAAATGTATTTTTCGTGCAGCGCTTTTTCAATACGGAATATTTCTTTACGCCGCCGGTCTGATTCCCGTATCCTTTTGATTATTTTTTTGATCGCTGTCTTATCAATGGGGATACCAAGACATGCTGTTGCCCCGCATTTAATGATCTCAACTGCCTTGTTCTCGTCTTCTCTTGTTCCAACACATACAATATCAACTCTGGGGTCCAGCTTCTTTATCTTTTTAACAGTTGGCACCATGGAGCTTTCGCACGAGTTGCAGGAACAACTGATGAATACAACATCTAAATATCCTTTTGATATTTCTTTTAGGATATTATCCTGCTTGAACAGGTCAAATACTTTGAATTCCTCATCCTGCAGGATCGTTTTAATTTCATCAAGGTAAACAGTATCAACGTACAGCAGCGCATTATGGATCATGAGATCATCTCCGGCATTGGTTATGGTAGCGATGCATATATAATAAGTCTACTATTATCTTTGATTACCCCTTGTTTTGCAAGGCGAAAACGTATGGGAAACAGGGTGGAAGGCAATGATTTTTCCGGTGGCATCAGTGGATCTGATATTTCAACGCATGATTAAAGTCCGGTCAATTATTTTCTCGAGGGCGCTCTTTACTTCACTGGGGGTGAGTTTTTTTGTGCATTCAAAAGTAAGGCAGTGATTTCCTTTGCATTCCCTGCAGCCCACGTCTCCTCTCAGGACCGTTGAATCTTTGGTAAAGGGGAACCACCTCTTATGCGCACCGGGATGGAAAAATAATCCAATGGCAGGAATCGTCCCTACCGCGGAAGCAATATGCAGGGGGCCGGTATCATTTCCAATATAGAGGGAACTGATCTCAAGAAGCGCGATCAGTTCACCGAGAGAGAGCATGCCCCCCATGTTGTAAGCATGGGATTTAAGGCCTGCGATGATTTCATATATTTTGGGCAAATCTCTGTTACCCCCAATGAAAACGACCTGCAAGCCTTCGGAAGACAGCCAGTCTGAAATTTCAATGAAGCCTTCCGAAGTCCATTCCTTGAACTTTTTGCCTGCCCCGGGATGTATGCAAATTATCGGCTTATTCTCCGATATCAGCATTGATGAAAGTTTATTTTTTACAGATCGCACATGGGCGTCTGATGCCTTCAGATTTGCATAGGGATTTTCATAAGAAGCTCCGGCTGCAGAAGAAATTTGGAGATACTTGTAGACCTTGTGCTCTTCTTCCTTTGATAGGTCAACTTTGCGATTATAACACCATGATCTTGTTGCAGTAGATGAGCCGATACGAAGAGGAGCACCTGTCAGAAAAGCAACTGTCGACGAGATATGCCTCGCCTCAAGGTCTATGATCAGATCGGGAGACACTCTTCTTGACTGGCAGATAAATTTAAAGAAGATGCCGGCTCTTTTTATTGCGGAGCAGCGCCTGAGTCCTTCCCTGGGATAAAGTATCAGATTGTCATTTCTGCATATTGCCTCAGCGATCTCTTTGTATGAGTTATCTACGGCAAGATAGAACCGTTTATCCCTGTAAAAATGTTTTAGCGCTTTGATAGCGGGAATGGAAGCAACAAAATTCCCCAGATGCTTATCTGTCATTATAACCAAGACCGTATTAAGTTCTTTCATCTTCTCGATTCTCTCGATTATCTGTTTGTTAGTAGTATAAAATAATTTTGTTAATCTATGGAATACATTACACCATCGGACGACAGGCAGTTATCAGTATGCTAAACTATCGATTATCCGGATCACTGGAATTCAAATGGCGCATAGCTATGTGACTACATTATCGCTGAAAGACTGGCTGAGCTGCAAGAACATTAATATCACAGAATGGTATCTTGTGGGCGGGACTGTGCGCGATCTGTTGCTTGGTAGCTCTCCAAAAGACATCGACCTTGTCTGCAAGGGGGCAAAGAAATGTGCGCAGGCCATAGCTCAGTGCAACAATGCAGCATTGGTACATATGGAAAAAAAACCAGGGGAACCATGCTATCGGGTAGTTGACAGGGAGGACAGTGATAACTATATAGATATTGCGGAAATGCGGGGAGAGACCATATATGATGATCTCAGCCAGAGAGATTTTACAATTGATGCAATTGCGGCAGTGGTGAATGAGAACAGCTCAGCGGGTTTGATCATTGACCCATTAAAGGGGCAAGAAGATATCAAGGCAAAGATCATCAGGCAGACCAGCGAAAAATCCATAGTCTCTGACCCTCTGAGGATATTGCGTGCGTTCCGCCTTTCAGCCTCACTGGGCTTTACTATAGAAGAACAGACAGCACATGAGATGAAAAAGCGGGCTGTCATGCTGAAAGATGTATCATCTGAACGCATTATGACTGAACTGCTGCTCATACTGCGGACGCCGCATAGTTCCGATTTTTTCAGACAGATGGACCGGCTTGGCATGCTGGAGGTCATCTTCCCGGAAATTCGGGCAATGAAAGATTGCCCCCGGAACGGGTTTCATCACAAAGATGTATGGGAGCATTCCTTTCTGGTCATGGAATATGCCGAGCACATTATCGGCAATCTCCCTTCTCATTTCAGGGAATGGAGTTCAGATATACAACAGTACCTTAACAGAAGCAACCGTCTTCCACTCCTGAAACTTATTGCATTGCTTCATGACATTGGCAAGCCTTCCACAAAAAGTATAAATCCTGATTCAGGCAAGATAACTTTCTACGGGCATGATGCAGCAGGCGCGGGGATGATTGACTCTGTCGCAGGCAGGTTGAAGGTATCCAGCCGGGACAGGGACTTTATGGTTCTTCTGACCGCGGAGCATCTTCATGTGCCTGGCATTGTCTCGGAGAACACTTGCTCTGCAACGAGGACACGATGGTACCGCAAAATGGGGGATGACTCAACTGCTGCCATAATTCTCGGAATGTCTGATGTAATGGGCAGCCAGGGTATCGACTCAACACAGAAATACAGAGAGCGTTTTGTAAGCCGGGCACAGCAGTGCGTTATTGATTATTATGAAAATCTGAAAGGAAAGATCGAAAGCCCGAACCTTGTTTCAGGGAAGGATATTATCATCCTTGGCATGGAACCGGGCCCTGAAATGGGAATAATACTTGAACGGATCAGGGCTGCTCAGGATTCCGGAGAGATCAGCAGCCGTGAAGAAGCGCTTGAACTTGCAAAGAAGATGATATCGCTACAGGACTGAAACTTTTGCATCTATAAGATATAATGAACCGTGTGAATACAAGACAACGCGTCATACCCCCGATGGCCCTGATAATAGGTGTTATTTCTTTTGGGACATCGGGATACATGATCGTGGAAAAATGGAATTTTTTCGACTCGCTGTACATGACTATCATTACCCTGACAACTGTAGGGTATATGGAGGTTCATGACCTGACCCATGCCGGAAGGGTTTTTACCATTGTCCTTGTACTTGTTGGTGTCGGGACAATGTTATATGCGCTTGGCATAGGCGCCAAAGTGCTGCTTGAAGGAGAAATCAGAGAAATATTTGGGAGGAGGAAATTGAGCAAGAGAATAGAAAATCTGGAGAACCACTATATTATTTGCGGATACGGCCGAATGGGGAATATCATCTGCCGGGAAATGATACAGCACAAGGCCCCTTTTCTGGTCGTTGAAAAAAACCCGGAGATCCTTGCGTCCATAGACAAGGATATCCTGTCCATGCAGGGAGACTCAACGCAGGACCAGGTTTTAAAAGAAGCAGGCATCGAAAAAGCAAAAGGGCTGATCTCGGTACTTTCTACTGATGCAGATAACCTCTATGTTGTATTGTCCGCTCGGGGATTGAATCCGAGGCTCAGGATAGTGGCGAGAGCGAGTGATGAAGGGGCAGAGCAGAAACTTTTCAGGGCTGGGGCGGATAACGTGGTTTCACCTTATTTCATAGGCGGACTAAGAATAGCCCACACAATACTTAAACCCGCTGTGGTTGATTTTATCGAATTTGCCACGAAGAGCGGCAATATCGAGTTGCAGATGGAAGAAGTCAAAGTGAAAGAGTCTTCCTCAATAACAAATAAAGCGCTCGATGAATGCGGGATACGAAAAGATCTCGGGATCATTATAGTTGCGATAAAGAGAGAATCAGGCGAGATGGAATTCAATCCTAAGTCTACGAGCGTAATAAGAAAAGGGGACACCCTTGTTGCGATGGGGGAGACGAAGCAATTGAAGACTCTTGAGGACCTGGTTGGAGCGTAGGGATAAATCTTGGGGAAGAGATATGAGATTATCGACAGGATCCTGGAAATTGAGATATATGTTTATATTGTTTTTATGTTCCTTACAAAAGGAGAAGGGATAAGGAATATCCTGCTCTTTTCAGCTTTCCTTTTCTGGCTTTCGACACTCAAGCACAGGGAAAACAAATGGGTGTTGAAAACCCCTGTTTTTGTACTGTTCTGGATTTATATAGGGACCATAACTGTTTCCGCTATTTTCTCTATAGACCCGGGCTATTCTTTTTTCAGCCTCGCGATAGAACCTCTCAAGGCAATCATAATATTATGCCTCCTGTCCACCGTATTGGCGGATGAAAATCGGTTGAAAAGATTTGTTTACGTATTGTTTTTTATTCTTGTATTTACCATATCATTGGGCTATTACAGTTACTGGGCGTATGACCTCACTCTCATGAAACCTGTTACCTGGATCAGGCATGCATGGCACAACAGATTTGCTATGGACATAAATACACTCCTTCCGTTCACCTTGATACTATTGCTGACAGCAAAGGACCTAAAAATGAAAATTGTTGTCGTTGTTGTCATAGTTGCCGCTGTAACTGCGTTGATACTGAGCACATCCAAAGGCGGCCTCGCCGCATTTTTCAGCATGCTTGTCATATGGGGCATTTATTTTTCAGTGCGACATAAGCTGAATAAAAAACTGGTGATATCATTTCTGATATTCATATCGCTTGTCATCGGTACAATCTCATATTTTTCTCTTCCAGAGGAAAAGCTCGCAACCCTGAAACACGATATCACGACCCTGACCAGGAGGACGAAGATATGGGGGCCTCTTGTGCATGCCGCACTCCAAAGGCCTATTACAGGTTGGGGATACGGCAGCAGGATCTTTACACTGGACAAACCATTTGAAAGCACGCCCTTTAAGGTTGCGCCTGTTCAAGAGGATTCAGATTTCAGGAATCCCCATAATGCGTTCCTCAGGATATTTTTTCACCAGGGCGTAGTGGGACTTATTCCCTATATTGCCATGATCGGCGTGTCGGCTGTATCTTTCTGGAGAGGTGCGTGTAACAGTCAAAATTTACATAGTTTTGTTCTTGCGGCCTGTGCAAGCATTTTGGTCGGCATTTACTTCGTTAATTCCATTGTGGAAAACCCCCACTTGACAGATGTAGCTTTTACATTAGGGATCGGGCTTGCAGCCGGATATACAGAAAGTTCAAAAAGTCTTACACATTGATACAACTCATTTCATGGCGAGATGGATCATTCCTCCCACAACGCCGGTCAATTGTGCTGCCGCTCTCAGAAATAACAGGGCTGGAGACAGAAGCCCGGCAGTCAGATCGCGTCTGCAGGATCTTAGTGTAAAGGGGACAGTTGTCAGTCCGAATAAGGACGCAATAGCCAAAGGAAGATACAGGAACTTGTTGAACAGTACCGCGTGCAAAATACTGACAATGATCAGGGGAGGAAAGAGGATTTGGAGTTTCATCATCTGCGGAGTGTGCGAATCTTTCACGGCCTTGCCAGGATTTTTTTTAAGCGCAAGCATCCTCCAGTACGCGAACTTGTATTTCTTTTTCAGATAAGCGGTAAGCCTGTCAGGATGGATATGATAAACTGCAGCCTTAGGATTAAATACCATCTTATGGCCTTTCTGTGACAACCGGTATGACAGCTCCACGTCCTCAGCACAGGCAACAGGGAACTCGGTATCATATCCCCCCATCTCAAGGAAGATATCTTTTCTGAAACCTGCCGAATAGGTGTCTATGAAGTCAATATACCTGTCTTTCATCATGTAACGGTACTTGTCCTCATATTCAAGCTGGACGAAACGCGCCGTTATCTCCTGTTGTCTGGTCTTATAGATTCCCTTGACGCCGACAACACGACTGTTCTTTTGTAACGGCTTTAGCATTTCCGTTATCCAGTTGGATTCAGGAAAGCAGTCGGAATCTGTGAAGAGAATGATCTCCTCATTGGCCTCAGATGCCCCTCTGTTCCTTGCGTTTGCGGGCCCTGCGTTTTGCTGTCTTAACAAACGCACAGTGCTGAATTCAGAAACAATATCAGGAGTGGAATCAGTTGAACCGTCATCAACCACGATTATTTCATGCTCTCCCGTATAATCCTGACGCATGAGTGAATCAAGACATTGCCGAATTGTTTTTTCAGCATTATATGCGGGAATAATGACTGAAACCATGCTACCTCCAGGTTTATGCTATAAGTCATCAAAGATCTTAAAATATATTTAAGATGTTTAGATATCACAAAGGCAAGCCTGTCTCAGGATTTTCTATAATCGACAGAATTGTTTGCATTTTGTCTTTTCATTTTGCAGATGTAATCTTTCGATAAAATTCAAAGTCTTTTTTTCAAAGGTGTCGTATAGGAATCTTCGTCAGCCTCACCTTTGTGCCTCTGTGCCTTCCATTGGAACGAAGTTCGCTATGAATAATCCATGCTAATAGTTGCAGCCCTGTCGGTGCTTGCCCCCGGACAGTTTCAATAAGTGCTTGGAAAGAGTGATCGCGCCCTTTGAGAGCCTTTTCAGTTCTTGCGGATTGGACAGCCCTTGTATGAGCTTTTTTGCTATATAAGAAGGCCTCGTATAAAACTTCTTCCTCGCCTCATCGCAGAATGACACGAGTTCTTTATCAGAAAGACCCGGACGGGAAATGACACAGTTATGAAGCCCTTCCGGAGAGAGCCATTCCCTGAAATCTTCCGTTGTCAGGTACCTGTTTTCCCGCGCCCAATTGTAGGCATTTGTGCCAGGGTAAACCATGATCGGGAAAAACTGTGCTGTATCGGGATTAAGCTTAAGTGCAAAATCGAGCGTCGTATTCAGGGTCTCCTTTGTCTCGCCGGGATTGCCGACAAGAAAGCAGCCGTGAATAAGAATGCCAGCCTGCCGGGCATCCTTGAAGAACTGACGTATCCTTTCTACCCTCAGGTTCTTTTTCATGGAATCAAGTATTGACTGGTCGCCGCTCTCTATACCGACGCAGAAAAGCCGCGCGCCTGCTTTTTTCAAAAGTATCATTGTCTCAAGGTCCACGTCAGCCCGCGAATTAGCAGACCATTTGAATCTAAGACCTCTCCGAAGTATCTCTTCAGCGAATTCGGTCGCCCTTTTTTTGTTCACTGTGAGGGTATCGTCCTCGAACATGATCTCTTTAAGGTCAGGGAAGTTTTTCAGACAGTATTCGATCTCGTCCACGACATTTTTGATGCTGCGGTATCGCAGTTTGTGCCCATTGAATGTCTGGGGATAGAGGCAGTATACGCAATGGTGAGGACAGCCCCTTCCGGTTATCAGGGTAACAATGGGGTATTGGCTGTGAGCGTAAAAGTAGTCATGGTAGTCGATATGCTTCCTGTAGACTTCGCTCACGAATGGCAGAGAATCGATGTCCTCAGCGAATTCCCTTTCGCTGTTGTGAAATATCTCATTGCCGCGCCTGAAAGTAAGCCCGTCAATTGCCATCAGTGCCTGCAAGGACACTTCTCCTTTATGCAATACGCTTGCAAGCTCAAGCACTGTGAATTCATACTCCCTTCTCGCGACTGCATCAACAGATGCATTCATCTTTAAGGTCTCTTCGGGAAGCGCTGAGGGGTGGGTGCCGACGAGAAGCATAAAACCGTCTGTGATCTTTTTTATTTTTGCGGCAACGTCCACGTCGTTATGTATACTTGGCGTTGAAGTGTCGATGACAGTAAGCGCGGGAGAAAATTCTTCCGCAAGTGAAAGCACTTCGTCAAAGGTCATCTTTTTTGCCGGGGCGTCAATGATCTTGATATCAAAGCCGTTCTTTTCGAGAAGCCCCGCGGCATAACAAAGCCACATCGGATAATAGAACGTGCCGCTTTTGGTCACAGCGGGGCTCCGCTGCTCGCGTGAAAATTTACCGTGCTCAGACATGAAGGGCGGATTAAGAAATAATATTTTCATAAGTTCTCAGTGTGATACGCGCATGAAAGCCTTTTTCAGATTTCTTCTCAACGCGCCGCTTTTCATGAGTTTGTCCTGCACCCAGTCATTCACATACACCTTTGCCGCCACTGCAGCCGCAGGCCCGAGTTTCGGAGCGAGAGATGACTTCATGGAATTATACCTGATTTTTTTTCTTACGTCCCTTACGAGCCTCAGCGCCTTTATCCGTTCCTCCCCGCTGAAGTCCGGCGTTTCAAAGACCGGCGTATCGCCCCACTGGGAGGAGTTGTTCAGGTATGTTTCGGCGTCTACGGTGAAATAGCCATTGCCTTTTACCCAGTCATACAATTTGCTCTGAGGGAACGGGATCAGGTTATAGAATCGTGCATCAAATACTGGATACTTCATTGCAAGGTTCACAGAGTCCCTAACATCATGGATGGTCTCACCTGGAGAGCCGACAATGAAAAACAAGGTAACTTTAAATCCGAGAGAGATGGCATCCTGTATCGCCTTCTCAATAACGTCCATCTTGACACCTTTGTTTATATTCTTCAGCACCCTGTCATTTCCACTCTCGACACCGAATGCAAGATAGGCAAATCCGGCCTCCTTCATGTGCTTCAGGATCTCATAGTTAACTTTATCTGCCCTTACGCCGTTATTGCAGTTTAATTCCAGTCCGTTGAGATTCATATCCCTGATCCTGCTGCAAAGCTCAATTACCCTGTCCCTGTCAAAGGTGAAGTTGTCGTCAAGCATGCTGAATTGCCTGTAACCCTTGTTGTGCCAGTATTGGATTTCTGCGATAATATTATCAGCGCTTCTCTTTCGCCACTGTCGTCCGATAGCGGCCTTTACCGGACAATAGATGCAGCCATAGGGACAGCCCCTTGATGAGACTATCCCGATCTCCTCTGTTACATACTTGTTGAGGGGGAATTTTTCAAATTTTGGGAACGGGACTTTGTCGAGGTCTTCAATGAACGCCCTTTCACTGTTAAATATTATAGTATCGCCACTTTTGTGTATTAATCCCTTGATCGATGAAGGGTCAGCTCCTCTGCACAGCTCAAGTATGGCCTGCTCTCCCTCAAGCACGGCTCCATAGTCCATGGCTGGGCATTCACTCAGGACGTTTTCCCTGAGTGTGGAAATATGAGGCCCGCCGGCGATAATATGCAGCGAGGGATTCACTTTCTTGATAAAACTGATTATCTCGTACGACCTCCGGTACATGAACGTCATCAGGCTTATTCCAGCAAGATCCGGCCTGAACGAGTCAATTTTTTCTTTGAGCTCCTCCATGGAAGCACCTGCTGCCATATCGACCACATCGTATTCGATATTATGTGCCTTCAGCGTCTCTGCAATATATCCGAGACCGGCAGGAGGACGTAGAGCGCCGAAGTGCCCGCCCTTGTAATCAGGGAATACAAGCAATACTTTTTTATATTTCATGGCGTGATATTCTCGAGTGAGGGTTCTTGCTTATGGATGATCCCGGAACCTTGTAAAAAGGATCTTAACGAGGCATAAAAATTGTCGACATTTGCAGGGCTGTTCTCATAAAGCTCGCCCTTATATGACCAGCCAAACGCCCGGGCAAGGAAGATATCCCTCTTGCTTATTTCACTTTTGTGGCTACTCAGGGCTTTTTTGATCGTCTGGTGGAGTTCTGTTAGATTTTCTACATCGAAGGTGATGCCTTTTCCCCTGTAGAAGGTTTTTCCCAATACTACGACCGGCTTGCCCTGTATTAAGGATTCAAAACCAACCTTGGAATTAACGGTGATGACGCAGCCGGCATTCCTGATGATGTCATATGAATTATGCCCGGGATGTAGCAGGCGGACGTTCCTGCAGGCGGCAAGTACATGTTTGAGCTTTCCAAGGGAGTGTCCCCCGATAGCAGCAGGATGCTCTTTAATATAGAGCTTATAGTCAGACGGAAGCGCTTGAGCTATCTTTTCAACAAGGTTTTCCTGCTCAAAAAACTCCGGGCACCGCGCAGTGAGCTGCACATCAAGGGGCACATGAAAAGGATAATAAACATATCTCTCTCCCTGAGCAGAATGCGAGTAGTAAAGGCTCAGGACCTTCCTCCTGAAAGCTTTTACTATGTGCATGCTGATATACCGGGAGATCCAGTTATATTCTTCTTCTCGGTCCAGAATGTATTTGTGATAGAGCTTTCTTGAAAGCCTCCTGAAATTGTCTGATGAAAACAGGCGCCTGAAGGTCATGTCCCTGAAGAAATGCCTGTCTTTTTTTGGAATGACAATAGTCTTTTGGGTCGTGTACTCATTGATCAGTTGCTGGAGTTCTTCTGTGACCTCGGCTTTCTTTTCTCTGTAATCCGGCATGTCGGCATAGAGGCTGTTCAGGGTGAATATGACCCGTTTTCTGAACATGGCCGGCTCGATGAAGACATGATCAATGTTGTTTGTCCTTGCCGCATAATAAAGGGTCAAGGGGGCAATAAACCCGCCGAGTTCCTGCACAATGCATCCTGTTTTGTTTTTCTTCAGGATGTCATTAAAGATGGAATAATAACCGGCTGCTTTTGATATGAGGTCCTCTCTGTTTCTTCCTGACATGTGCATCTCGTGAAAAATAAGGTGTTCCATGCTGACGCCGGTCAATTTTTCGATCTTTTCTGGTGCAGGATAATTCCCTCCGTTACATGATCGTTTGATCTTATGAAGACTGAAATAGGGAATGCCTTCCTTATCAAGGAGATCGTCCCCGGCCTCGTGAAAGGTCAGAAAAGCTGCGCTCAGCCCTTCTTCCTTCATAAGCCGTTTGGCAATGGGAGCGAAGAATTCCACTTCCTGTACAGCCATTATTGCAAAGAGGATGTTGTGTCTTTGTCCGGTCATCAATTGCATTCCTTCTGTTTTCTGTGGCAGGCAATGAACATAAGAGATGAAAGGATTGCGGTAATAATAGCTGTTCTTATGATAAAGGTTTGGATAGCCCCGCTTCCGTCTGAGAAGAGACCGAGGACAAGATGCTGCGTGATAAAGAACAGAGTTGTCATAAGGAAAATCCCTTTTCCGGTAGACGTATTTAAGGTGCTGATGTAAAATTTATCAAGAAACCAAATGAAGGCCCCTAAAATTGCAGGCAAAATAAGTACACCGGATATCCCGAAATTTATATATCCTTCGCCGTGCAAACCGATTCTCGGCCCGCCTGATGTCTCCTTGTTAATACCGAAAATGCCTAACGTTATACGGCCTATCTGATATTTCTCTTTGAATTTAAAATATTCTGTCGGAATAAAACCCACGATGCCGGCAAGAAATGTCCTGCCATACAAAAAAGACAAATTTTTCAGGCGGAAATTGTATATAAGCCGGGCTGATTCTCTTACTTTGACGCCGAAAGCGCTCGTTAAAAATTTCAAAAATTGTTTGTTTGAGATTCTGAATGCTTCAGTATCGCTTATTTCTGCTATATTAGGAAGAGGCGTTTCAGGTGCCAAGGAATTTAGGCGGGATATGTTTCGCAGTTTATTTGCAAAAGGCTTATTAATGTTCCCGGGATCAATAAGCATCGCAATATAGGAAATGATCGAGACAATCAGAATGAGGGATATCATGTTACGTTTATTAATTTTTTGTGAGAGGACCAACCCTCCTATTAATGTTGTAAACGGATAAAATATCTCTCCCCGCTTCAGTGTCAGCAAAAGAATAAGGGTACTGAATGATAAAAGAGATATAAACAAGAAGGATTTTTTGACTGATGCTGCCTGCATGATATAGATAATACTGATGAGCCCGCTTACAGCCAGGATTTGCTGACCTAACACATAAAGGGGCCTTAGCGGTATATATTGTTCTGTAAATCCATAGAAATATTTTGCTGATTCGTTGACATTAATGTATGGAATGTTCCCTGTTTGCATGAAAACATACCAGATAAGACTACTGCCTATCAGAGTCGAGACAAGTAAAACCGAAAAAGCCTTAACGGCTGGGATCGTTTCTAAGCGTTGAAAAAAAGAGTTTATCTTTAGTGTGACCGGGAAGTTCAGCTTGTTTTTTAATGTCATGTCTAGAATCAGAATAGGAAGTGCTACAAAAGAAGATGTAATAATCGCAAACACAATGCTCATATTTACTGAAGAAGCATACAAATTTGGATCAACAATATAGAACTTATCTTGCTCAATTGCGTATGGAAGCAGGAGAGTCCCGGCTATCAACGATAAGTTCATGAGGGCTATAGATAAATTTCTAATAGAGACAAGTGGATATCTCCTGAATGCACAAATAGAAAGTACAAAAGGAATTATTAATCCAGCTCTTATATCCATTTGTTCTCATAATCCTATATTAAAGTTTGCAACTACTAAGAATTGCTGTCGTTTCGCTATGCTACGAGATTTAAGATTCATATTCGAAAGACATATGTCTTATGAAGTCTTAAAAAGAATCTGCCTTGCAATTCCCACTATCTCTTTCCTCTCAATTTTATCAAAACCGATGTAGAAAAACGATACCGCGTATAAGACTGCGTAGCAGCATTCATAGAGCAGTACAGTATAAAGACTTTCCGGGACGGCGAGTATTTTAAACAGCAGGAGAGCAGGAAGGGCTGCAAGGATTGAAATGCCGGGCCGGACGATTATCGATGAAATGAACTGGCCGCTCTTGATACTCAGTTTCTTTAACAGCATTTGGTTGGACGGATACCAAATGAACAGATATCCCACGAGAGTACCGACGACATTCCCTGTTATCCCGATGTATTGTATCAGGATTGCGCTGACCAGAAAATTGATTATCCCGCCCAGAGTATAATATTTTACAAGATGCCTGATGATATCAAGGGAGACTGATATCTGGACCGCGACTACTCTTGTGGCCATAAACAGTCCTGTGATCATGTAGAGCTGAACAAGATATCCGTATTTGACGAAGTCATCTCCGACCCAGGCCTTTAAAAATGGTTCAGCAAGAAAAAAAGAACTGATGACCAGAGGGATTGATACAAACATTGAATACCGTGTTCCGGTCAAGTAGAGGCGATTTATTGTGTCGCGGCTGTTTCTTGAGTGCAGTTCCGACACGTGAGGGAGCAAGGCTGATCCGAAAAGATTGATAACCGTTGTAACGAGCATGTAAAACTGATACGCGATATTGTAAACGGTTATGTAAAAAGGCTGAAGGAAGATTCCGATCAGGAATACATCAGCTTTGTTACCCAGGAACCCGGTGATTTTTGTGATGAATTGTGGCCATGCAAAATTTATCACTTCGCGGCACATGGCTTTATTAATGTAAGAAAACCCTATCCTGTACTTGAAAACCCCATGAGCAAGAAAAAGAGCCGATGCTCCCATTACTGAACTTGATATAACATATGCAGCGCCTATGTATACGAGGCCTTTGCCATAAAAAAATACGAGCAGCACCAATAATATTTTCTTCGTGATCTCTATCAACCTAAGGAAGTCATATCTCTGGAATCCTTCAAGAAGCCTGCAGAAAGGGCTTGAAAGGAGCTCTGTGAAGAGGTAGCCCAACAGGATAAAACCGAGGGATTTTATTTCTTGAATATGTTGTGCTGGGATGTTGAATATGGAGTCAATAAAAATAAAGATCACTGCAAAGAGAATAGCTGATGTAACGATTCCCTGAACAACAAAAAAAAGCATAGCTGAATTGATAACTTCATTTATTTTAGAGAACTCTTCTTTTGCCTTGTAATGGGCAGCATACTTAACAACTGCAGTGCCTATTCCGTGACTGAAGAAATCTGCGGCAGTCACCAAAGAATAAACCAATATTAGAATGCCATATTGTTCTGCTCCGAGGTTATTCACAAGGTATGCCACGAGGAAGAAGTTCGCCCCCATCGAAACACATTGTGAAATAAAATTGATCGTAGTATTTTTTATGACATGACTTTTCATCACTTTCAAGGTTTTGGTGTAATATGTTTATAAAAATGGCAGCAGTTTTTCGGACCACTCCCTAACGTCATCAGCAGAGAACCTTTTATCATACCGGCCGAGATAATCGCCGAACTTGAATTTAGACAGATTGCTTGCAATATCATATCCCTTCATCCCCAGAGTCCTCCTGACAAAGCTTTTGATCCTGTTTTTCATGGTAACCCCGCTGAGCTTTCGTATATCGGCATGTATCTCACGTGTAAGGGAATCTATGGTTTCTGCAACGCGTTTGCTGGTCTCTCCATCTGGTTTGAATATCAGTTCCCGGATTATTTTTTTTCTGTAAGTGTTCATTTCCTGCGATATGGAAAGTGTATTATCACTTATAGAACTGATCAGTTCTGAAAGATCTTGAACGGATTTGACGGTCCAGGAGCCTTCACGGTATTTTGGCTGCAGAAAATGATCGAGTGATGGCAGCAGTTCGATCTCGGCAGTATATTTCCCCATAAGCCAGGCCTCTATGGCAACAGTTGAGCAGCGCTGTAAAGTAAGGTCGCTGACATTCAGGACATCCCATATGTACTCTCCTTCTATCAGGAATACATTCGGGTTCAATGTCTTTAACTCATCAGCAAAGCGTTGGTAGAGCATCTTTCTCTCTGAGGGATGGTACTTGAGAAGCAGGTTTACACCCCGCTGTTTTTTCGTAAAGCCGATAATAAGATCAAACATCATATTGCGGTATTCATATTCATATTGGGCCAGTTTTGCTGCATCACTGAATACCGGGATCCCATTGGCGCGCTGCTTTTCAAGGTTTTTTTCCAAAAATGACGTATCGGGCCAGAACTCGGCATTGGCAAAATTTGTAGTGATCAGAATATTCATGCGGTGAAGTGGCATGCCGTATTTGTGAAAGAAATAATCTCTGTCTTTAAGGAGGCGTGACAAGGGAGGCAGATAAAAATCAAATCGGCAGTTCCCGGCAAGGCTGACCTTTGATTCAGGCAGTACGTTGTTTTCAAGTATGGCGTTATGCATCAGGGAGTTCCATGCCAGATAACAATCAATAAAATCGATCCCTGAATATTTATGTGTAAAGAGGAGGGTTTGCTGATCGCTGAACGTTATCCCTTCTGTCGGCAGGATGAGTATTTTTATTCCGCAGGACGTTAA
The DNA here is from genome assembly GCA_003599425.1 of Nitrospiraceae bacterium. Lineage (GTDB taxonomy): Bacteria > Nitrospirota > Thermodesulfovibrionia > UBA6902 > UBA6902 > SURF-23. Next base: position 33,782 of record QZKC01000046.1, read on the forward strand.
GTGACGAGCGTATTCATTCCGGTCTTTTTCGTAAAGGTTGTTGTAAATTACCATATGAGGCATGAAGCTGGATATCAGGGCACTGTCTTCGCCAAGGCGCACCAGTTCAACCGAATGCCCATAATTCTTCTCAAGGAGAAGCTTAAGGTATACGCTTGACGGCAGATCCCTCCATTTGTGATCTACCACTATCATGATCTTTGCCACAGGTTATTCCTCTTTGTTTCTTAATCTGACCATGAAAGGCCTCAACATCTTGCCTAAAAAAAGTTTAAACTTTAGCAACCGGTAAAAATTCAAAGCTGCGACTGATCCCAGACTTTGAGCTGAATCATCAGCAAGCCTTTCAACCTGTTTTCTGGCAACGATCAATGTGTTCTTGTCATATGGGGATTCATTATCATAGAAGTAATCGCAAACACTGAAACCGCAAGTCTTAAGGAGCATCGTTGCTGTGGATCTGCCAAAGTCCCATAAATGCGATTTCTGAAAATAACCAGGGTAAAGGTATTTCCTGACTTTTGTCGCACGTTCGAGATCAGGAATTTCAAGGAACAAGAAACCATCTTCATCTAACTGCTGAAAAATGGTTTTCAGGATATGGCCTGGGTTGGTAGTATGTTCCAGGACCTGAAAGGCGAATACTGCTGCAAAAGGCATGCTAATATTTTCTGGCATATCATCAGGATACATGCCGGCTACTACATTTAATCCATATTCTTTCTTGGCGTATTCAGCAAATCCTTTGCTTGGGTCAATTCCATAAACTGTGTATCGTTCACTGTTCAGCATATTCAGAAAATTCCCGCTGCTGCAGCCTATCTCAAGCACGCTACCTTTTGTAAGGTTATTGAGATGATTGGACAGGAGACGAAAACGTCGTTCTGCCCTTTTGTTCCGATAAGCGATCATTTCCTGTGAAGGGGACTCGCTGCCCCGGAACTCCTTAGAAAAACGGTTTGAACTATAAAATACGCGTAGTTCATCAGGGGTCATGCGGGGCGAAAGAAATACAAAGCCGCAGGCAGTACAAAATAAAGCTTTTTCACCGGAAAAAAAATGTCCTCTGTCTGTAACGAGCTTGAAATCATTTCCGTTACAAATGAGGCATTTGTCAATATGAATCATGGAATTATATTCTTAAAAGAGACAGGATCTCTTTATGAAATTCAGCAGTCTTTTCCCTGCATGCCTGGCGAATTTCAAAGAGTTTATTTTGCTCCTGTTCATTGTTCTGAAGTAATTCCCTCATGTTGCTGTACAATTTGTTTGTTGCCAGAGGGTCTGAAATTTCCACTGTCCGGTGTGATAGGCCAACCTTATCCATGAAACCTTTAATTTTATCATGTGTGGAAAGCGCTATGACAGGTGTGCCTGTACCAACACTGCATACGACAGAATGGCCGCGCATTCCTATGACCAGGTCTGCTTTTTTGTACAGATCAAAAAAAAATGGGGCACTGTCAACCCCCCGCAGAGTCTCTGAAGCATTGAATCGGAACCGGGTGAATCCTGTTGGAAGACTCGCAACAAATTCTCCCATAACGCTGAAATCCCTGACCAGATGCGGGCAAAGGACGAAGTTCACCGGATATTCATCATCTATTTTCTGAAGCATCTTGCCTATCCGGCTGAAAAACGATCTCATCCTCCTTCTGAGGATAGCTTGACTTGCCAAAGGTATATGTCTCCAAAGATGGCAGTTAAATCTGTTAAAAGGGTTGTCGCCGGCAAGCTGAATCAGGATGTTGAACCTGTCGGGCATGAAAACATGATGTATGGTGTCAGAGACCGGAACGTACAGTCCCGGGTCAGGAATTTCCACAACAGCGTCAAGTGGGTCATTCAGCATGTCCCTTAAACGTCCCAGGGTACCGTCATTGCGCACACTGAAAATCATGCTCTTGCTGGATGTAATGGCTCTGATCGATTGCAGGAGTTTTTGAGAATGCCGGTATTTCTGATTGGGGAACAAGTTGTGCCCAAGGGCATAAAAAACAACCGGAGTACGTATACTCTTTAACAGATCAAGTGGAATATTGAAGGCCATGCCTGTATTGTAGTCCTTCCTTCCTCCGTCCATCATGCCACCACCGCCTATTAAAAGAAGGTCGCATTCTGAGTTCACCCGTTCAACGAAAAGCGAATCAAACTTATTCTTTCCCCAGTAGTTATCATAATCCATCAGTGGATCGGAGATGAATTCAACGGGTCTCCTCCAGTCTTCTCTCATGGTAGTGTGCATGCCATAAATCAAAGCAGCATCACCGATATTTGTGGAGTGAGTGGCCAGGTGCCAAATTTTTATCATGAAATACTCCGGTTAATGGACAAATAAAACTATTAAACAGTTAAAACTGAAGCAGCTCGCACACTTCCCTGACAGCGCCTCTGCCACCGGGAAGCCTGCACACATAATGTGAAATGTCTTTGATCAGATCAAGCCCGTCAGACGGACATGCTGCGAACGCGACCGACCTCATGCATTCAAGATCGCTGACATCGTCGCCGACATACGCTACATTTGACATGTTTATTTTCATTTTTCTGCAGATCTCCTTCAGGCAGCCGAGCTTGTCTTCAATGCCGATATGGCATTTGTCAATCTTCAGTTTCTTTGCACGCGCACTGACGATTGGGGAATTTTCTTTGGTAATGATCGCAACTTCGACGCCTTTTTTTCTCAGCAGTGCCAGCCCCTGGGCATCACGGGTGTTGAACTTTTTCAGTTCTTCACCTTTCGCGGAGTAATACATCCCTGCGTCCGTTAGTGTGCCGTCTACGTCAACCACGAACAATTTAATATTTCTTATCACCTTTTTAAAATTCTCCCGGGCTCTTCTTATCAATAACCGTTCTGCAGCTTCCCAGTCTTCCGGCTCGTCGATCTCAACGGCTGTTTCAGGAGGCATTTCATATATTCCGATCCTGCCTCCAAGCCGGCATTTATAGCGTTGCAGTATGTTGCCCTTTGTAATGTAAAAGGCTCCGTTTTCCATTATCCATCCTTCCATATCCTGACGGCGCGGACGTTTACGGGGATTATAATTAAGCGCCTTTCCATCTGAGGTCCAGAAAAATCTTCTGGTGCGTACTCCCGTCAGCATGGAATCATATTCATTCTTTTTAAATAAACGGAGAGCTTTATTAATATCATCCGGTGTTGTCAGCGGAGATGTGGCCTGGAGTGTTATGACTGTGCTGAAATCAACAACCCCGGCAAAATGGAACATAACCGATTCGGTTGAAGCTGTATCAGTAGCAAGTTCACCAGGACGTTCAATAATTTTTACCCCAAGTCCAAGACCTTCGACAACTCCGGCTATCTCTGCGCTGTCTGTAGAAACGTACACATTGGATGCTCCTATGGCTTTGCAGGCAGCCTCCAGCGCCCATGCGCATAAAGGCTTGCCTGCAATGTCCTTGATATTTTTCCGGGGAATGGATTTTGAACCTCCCCGGAGAGGGATTAAAGCAACAATATTCTTTTTCATGAATGGGATATCAGAGCCTTTTCAGCTTTTTCCGCTGTACATCTTCGACATCCAGGATTTCTTTTTCTTTATAACGCAATGCCTTTTTGACGTTCCTCAGGTCTCTTGCAAGTTTCCGCATTCCATCTGGTTCAAGGCTTGCCGCGTGGTCAGTGCCTTTCCATGTTCGGTCCAGTGTAAAGTGGCGCTCAAACCACTGCGCCCCCAATGTTAATGCAGAGATGTCCGCTGCTATTCCCAGATGGTGGCCTGAAAACCCTATGCCTTTTACCCTGCTTCCATATGTTTCATGAAGCCGTGTTATCTCGGAAAGACAGATCTCTTCAAATGATACCGGATATCCTGAGGTGCAACTGTAAATTACAAGGTCCCTGTCCCGTCCGTTCTTTTCAAAGAACTCAACGATTGTCTCTTCTTCGCGGCGTGTTGTCATGCCGAAGGACACATGTATTTGGCCGCTATATTCCTTGCAGAGATACTCGAACATATCGAATTTCATATTGCATGCAGAGGGGACTTTTATCAGTAAAGGGTTCAATGAGGCGATCTCTTTTGCAGACGTCATGTCCCACACTGATGAGCTGTAGATCACTTTCCACTCTTCACACCATGCTTTCAGTTGCCTGTGCTGGTCAAGGTTCAGCTCAAGGAATTCTCTGTGCTCTCCGTAGGTGCTTCCATAGGAATGGATGGGATTTGGATGAGGGGACCGGAATTCCTCAGGAGTTAATAATTCCCGCGGAGTTCTCTTCTGGAATTTGACGACATCAACTTTGCAGAACTGTGCCGCAACCTTGATCATTTCATGGGCGATTTCCATCTCCCCCTTATGGTTGCAGCCTATTTCTGCAATAACTACCGGGCCTTTATTGTTGGGCATCAATTGCTTTCTCCTTGTATGAAGGTACTGCCTTTAATAATCGTCAATAATATAATAACCCTGCGCTATAAATCCAGCTTTACAGCTTCCAGCGCTGCTTGCTTTAATGCTCCATGCCGTGTCATAATTGCCGTTATTTAATGATATAACTTGAAGTTAATACCCGCAGGTTTTAGAATATTGTACCTGGCGCTCAACACATACCAGAGGCCATCAGGAAGCATCGCTATGAAAGAAATTTTAAAGAAAACCTTAGTTGCATCTTTCCTTGTTTGCATGCTCTTTCTGCAAAATTCGTATGGCGCTACAATGCTTGACAGGGTCGTCGCTGTCGTTAATGACGAGGTCATAACATGGAGCGAGCTGCGGGGCGTTATCGCGCTTGAAGGGGGAAAATATCTTGAGAATATCCCTGAAGACCGGAAAGATGAGGCCATGAAGGAACTTGAGAAGAATTTTCTGAGCACTCTGATCGATATGAAACTGCAGCTTCAGGAAGCGCGGAGGGCAGGGATGAGCGTGAGCGACTCAGAGATAACCGGCGCCATAAAGGATATAAAGAAAAAATATAATTTAACTGATGAGGACCTGCTTAATTCCCTGCAGGCAGAAGGAATGAACATGGATGAGTACAGGTCCAGGCTTGGGGACCAGATCCTCCTTTCAAAGGTTGTCAATTTTGAGATCAAGACGAACATTGTTATCACAGACAGGGAAATAGAGCATTATTATGAAGCAAACAAGGATAAACTGAGCACAAAAGAAAAGCGCAGGATACGTCAGATATTTCTTGCGGCGCCAAAGGACAGTTCGCTAAAAGGCGCCCTTGAGGCAAAGGCTCAGGAGATACTCCAGAAGATCAGGAGTGGGGAAGATTTTTCAAAAGTTGCAGAAGGAGCATCGGAAGACAAGAGCAGGCAGTTCGGAGGTGATCTGGGCTATATCACCCGCGGCAGCGCCCTGAAGGAGATCGAGGATGCGGCTTTTTCGCTGAATGTCGGAGAGGTCAGCAAACCGTTCTGGAGCCCGGCAGGACTTCATATCATCAAGGTGGAGGAAAAGACCGAAGCCGAAGGGCTTGACAATGTAAAGGACAGGATCAAGGGACTGCTCTTTCAGAAGGCATTCGAGGAGAAATACTCTGAATGGATAACCGGACTGAAAGAGAAGGCATATATAGAGACAAAACTGTAGAGAGTAAAGTTTTTAGTTATTAGTTGTCAGTTGTTAGATTAAAAACTAACAACTAAAAACTAACAACTTTTCAAGGAGTGAAAATCATGTTAGAGGACAGCATAAAGGTAGGACTTACATTTGATGACGTGCTTCTTGTACCATCAAAATCGGATGTGCTTCCAGGAGAAGTTGACGTCAGCGCGCAGCTTACCAGGAACATCAGGATAAATGTACCTATAATCAGCGCTGCGATGGATACCGTTACCGAGGCAAGGCTCGCAATTGCGATAGCGCGTGAAGGCGGCATGGGGATCATCCACCGCGCCATGCCCATAGATGCACAGGTCGCTGAAGTGGACAAGGTGAAAAAATCTGAAAGCGGGATGATCGTGGACCCTATCACCATGGGGCCTGACGAGAAGATATCCAAGGCTCTTGCCATAATGGAGAGATACAGGATATCAGGCGTTCCGATCACGAGAGGCAAGAAGCTTGTCGGCATACTCACTAACAGGGACCTGAAGTTTGAGACGAACCTGGGGAAAAAGGCTTCTGAGGTTATGACCAAAAAGGGTCTGATAACTGCGCGAGAGGGTATAACGCTTGACGAGGCAAAAGAAATACTGCACAAACACAAGATCGAAAAACTGCCGATTGTGAAAAGGGATAATACCCTCATCGGCTTGATCACCATAAAGGATATCGAGAAGAAGGAGAAATATCCGAATGCCTGCAAGGATTCGATCGGCAGGCTGAGGGTAGGAGCGGCGATAGGGGTAGGAAAGGATGCTTTATCCCGTGCAAGAGCCCTGATCAAGGCAGGCACTGATGCCATTGCCGTTGATACCGCACATGGGCATTCAAAGAAGGTCATCGCCACGGTTAAGGCTTTAAGGGAGGCATTCCCTAAAATTGAAATAATAGCCGGCAATGTGGCGACCGCAATGGCAGCAAAAGACCTGATTGAAGCAGGAGCGAGCGCCATAAAGGTCGGGGTAGGCCCAGGCTCTATCTGTACAACGAGGATCGTTGCAGGCGCAGGAGTGCCACAGCTCACTGCCATAAAGGAATGTGCACAGGTAGCAGACGCAGCCGGGATACCAATTATCGCTGACGGCGGGATCAAATACTCCGGCGATATCACGAAAGCCATAGCTGCAGGTGCAAATTCTGTGATGATAGGGAGCTTGTTCGCCGGCACTGATGAGAGCCCGGGGGAACTTGTGCTGTATCAGGGCAGGACATACAAGGTTTACAGGGGGATGGGTTCACTCGGTGCGATGGAGGCGGGCAGCAAGGACAGATATGGCCAGGAGGGTGTTGAAAGCAAAAAACTCGTTCCTGAAGGTGTTGAAGGCCGGGTCCCACATAAAGGCCCGATCGCAGCAAGCATATACCAGCTTGTCGGCGGGCTCCGTTCCGGGATGGGTTATTGCGGATGCAACAGTATTGACGAACTCCGCAAGAAGGCGAAGTTTGTGAGAATTACCCCAGCGGGCCTCAGGGAAAGCCATGTCCACGACGTCATCATTACCAGAGAAGCGCCGAATTACAGATTTGATTAGGAGAGATTTACCCTCTTTTTGAAAAAAGAGGGGCGAGGGGAGATTTTCTGTAAAATTTTTATCTTTAGGTTGTAAAGAATAATAAATTCAAAATCAAAGATACTCAAAGAGGGGGAAGAAGGGGCATGAGTCTTTTAAACGAATATATCAATAAAAGGATGAGTGGTAACGACCTTGAGGTTGAGCTACTAAGATTAATCTCCGAATATAATAAACTTCGAAAAACATATCTATTCGTGTATGCTGCTGCAATTGGGAAACCGATTCCCTCAGTTCCGTTAGAACAATCAGATTTTTATGTTTTTCATGATTTGCTTTCAGGTAAGAAAGATTACAAAAGAGTTGATATTTATCTGGAGACACCGGGAGGAAGCGGCGAGACAGCCGAAGAAATAGTTGAATTTCTCCGTAATAATTTTGATACTGTTTCATTTGTCGTATCTGGAGAAGCTAAAAGCGCTGGAACAATCATAGTCTTGTCAGGAGATGAAATATTAATGACGGAGACTGGAAGTTTGGGGCCGATAGATGCTCAAGTTAGGATAGGACGCTTTGTTGTTTCAGCATATGATTATATTGAATGGGTGAATGAAAAGAGAAAAGAGGCCGAGAAGCAAGGGGCTTTAAATCCATTTGACGCTACGATGATAGCTCAGATCACGCCTGGAGAGTTAAGCGGAGTTTATCATGCATTGGAATATGCAAAGGACTTAGTTGTTGATTGGCTTACAAAGTACAAGTTTAAGAAGTGGATTGTTACAGAGACAAACAAATTGCCTGTAACTGAACAAATTAAAAGAAAACGTGCTTCAGAGATCGCAAAAGAATTGACCGATCATTCAAAATGGAGATCTCATGGCAGATCAATAAAAAGATATGATTTAGAAGGCATAGGGTTAAAAATTAAACGGGTTGAAGATGACTCAAAGTTGAGCGAGCTCATATACAGGATACAAATTGTTTGCAGACTGCTTTTTGATAATACGACAATCTTTAAGATATTTGCTACTGAAGACACCAAGATATTTAAACAAGCCGCACCTGCGAATGTTCCTATGAAAATCCCTGCTTCGGCAGTTAAACCTGATGCGGTTGAGATTGATCAAAAATGTCCGCAATGCGGAACAATTCATAAAATATATGCAAAGTTTGTAAACAATCCTAAGGTTGATCGGGAATTAACTGCAAAGGGGTTTAAACCGTTTCCTAAAGATGGTAAAATGATATGTAAGTGCGGGTATGAAGTTGATCTTTCCGGTATCAAGAATCAAATCGAAACAGATTTAGGAAGAAAAGTCATTGGTTAGGAGGACGAAATGATATCTGAAAAGCCCGAAGAAAGAAAAAAAGAAGAAGAGGCTCTAATTACTTTTCTCAAACGGACCAAAGACGGGGAATATGCCAGAATTGATAAGGCTTCTCTCGTTTATTCAAGAGTTAAGGAGCAGAGAGAACCATACTATAATGATGAGGAGTATTATTACAGCCTCAGATAGAATTCTTCATTGTATCCATCTTCTAAATAGTAATTCACCATTTCTATTGAAATAGTTTTTGTAGTAACTTAATCTTTTCCTATGTGTTCACGCAGACTGGATAGGGGAAAAGCAGATTATGAACTACAAGAGAGAAGTCCCTTTCAGGCTTTTAAAAGAGGGTCAATTCCTGTTTGACTTTGCATGACTGCACTGTTGCTTTTTTTCTGTTGCGCATTAACACTGTCTTTGCGTATGATATTTTTAATTCTATGAGGAGGATGTCATTTGTAGGAGGGTAATAGTGAGTAAGGATTTCGTTGATATTCAAAAAATAATTCGGCAAGGAATGGAATCCTATTTACAAGAAAGAGGATTTCCTTCTTTGGAAAATGCTAATAAAAAGCAAAGAGCAAAGGCGTTACTTGAATATTACACGAAAGATATTGGTGCTTACCTGTACCAATTTGACGAAGATCAAATAGATGAGGGACTCAGATGTGATGGTTCAAGTGACCTAAATATAGATTTTGTCTATAAACATGAAGATACTTTTTATATCATACAATCTAAATACAAGAAATCTGGATGTCTTGACCGGGATGAAGTTTCAGGATTTTTTAAAATTCATTCGAGGATACTTGATAAAGAATTCTTTGAGATGAATGCTAATGATACAGTGAAGGATATTCTATCTAATTTCAAAAAAAACAGCCCTGTGCATTATATTCTGTTAACTAATTGTCAAATTACCGATACTATCCGGAGTCAATTTAATAAAGAACTTCAGGATGAACAAAAACATTATAAGACGCCGCAAATCTCTTGGGAATTGAAAGGTTTGACAGAGATAAAACAGGATTATAAAACAGCATTGTCATCGGATGAGCCAATTCCAGAGAAAGTAGTAATCCCACTTGAAAGAATTACTAATCATTTTACCGATAAAAAAGAATGGTCATATTTAGACCTGACAAACATTCTTGATGAAGATTTACCTTACCAGACAATCCTGTGTACAGTTAAGGGGATTGTTCTAAAAGAATTGTATAAACAACATAAAGAGAGACTATTTAACTATAACATTAGAGGGTATCTTGGGCAGAATGTAATAAATAAAAGAATTATTAATACCATTGAGGAAGACCCGAAATCATTTTATCTTTACAATAATGGAATTTCAGCTATTTGTAGTAATCTCTCCCCGGAAGAAACTTCAGGAGGACATGGCTTGCAAATAATTTGTGATAATTTTCAAATAATAAACGGTGCTCAAACTACATCATGCATCGGGAAATTTAGAGATGATGCGAAACTGAGGGATGTTCGGGTTCTTCTAAAAATTACAAAATCAGCAGATATTAAAAAAGAAAGTAAGTCTCTAAATAGAAAGATCATTACTAATAATAATAGTCAAACTGTGATAAAAGCATCAGACTTTAGGTCAAATGATGAAATTCAAATATTTTTAGAGAAAAAATTTTCAACTTATCACTATAAAGTAACTCCGCCCTTCAAAAGGATAATATATATGCCTAAACGTAAAAAAATATCTAAAAGAAGTGATGAGGTGTTTATAAATATGGAAACCTTAGCAAAAATTATTTTTGCTTTTCATTATGTCCCATATCCAATATATGCCAACTCAAATATATTGTTTGATACTGATTCTTCAACCAATGGCAAGTACTGGGATATATTCGGTGAGAATGGAGAGGAACTCTGCTTCTGGCCTGAAGAGAAAGTCAAAGAAGCTGTAGCTATTTCTATTATATGGTTATATGTTTCTGAAAAACTTAAGACAAAAGCAAAGGAATTAACTCTTCAGAAAAAAGAAGGTACCATCGATTATCTTGCATGTCTTGCAAAATGGCATTATTTATGGGCCTATGGTGATTTAATCAAGAGGCTTTATCCTGATAAAATGACTTGGATAGTAAATAGAGTTGTTGATGGAAAGTTATTTTCAAAGGAAAATAACTTCATTGATATTTGGTTTGAGGGTATAACAGAAAAAATAACAGATGTTCTCGATTCAGCTTATCAAGACTCTAAAGATGAAGAAGATAGTAATGAAGCAGTTTCCAAAGGATTTCAATTCAAAAATTGGTTAAGAAATCAAAAAGCATTCGACAAACTTCGTTCAAAATTTAAAAGGGCAAGTACAACAACATTCACTTTAGACAAAGCTGAATAATTCGAGACATGGTTAATTTGAAATTTGTAACACAATCCACTTAAATGAAATGCTTAATGAAGTTGAGTATACTAACAGCCTTTATATATTTTATTTGAAAGGTTACTTATGCACTTTACAGAAAAAATACTCGTCCTCGACTTCGGTTCACAATATACCCAGCTCATCGCGCGAAGGGTGCGGGAGCAGAAGGTGTACTCTGAAATTTTACCTTATAACGTTTCACTCGAAAGGATAAAGGAGTTTGCCCCAAAAGGTATAATCCTTTCCGGCGGCCCTTCAAGCGTCTATGACAAGAAAGCGCCATTGCCGGACAAGGGAATATTTGAACTTGGCATCCCAGTCCTGGGCATATGCTATGGCATGCAGCTCATGGCATACATGCTTGGCGGCAAGGTAGCAAAAGCGGCAAAGAGGGAATACGGGCGTGCTGAGCTGACAATTGATGATAATTCGGACTTGCTGAAAAAGATGGGAGCAAGGGGAATCGTATGGATGAGTCATGGCGACAAAATAGTGAGACAGCCTAAAGGCTTCACCCCGATCGCGCATACCGGCAACTCGCCGATCGCTGCAATGGCAAACAAGGACAGAAAATTTTACGCGCTGCAGTTCCATCCTGAGGTTGCTCATACGGAAAACGGGACGAAGGTGCTGAAAAACTTTGTATTCAATATCTGCAAATGCAAACCTGAATGGACCATGCAGTCATTCATCGGGACAACGACGAAAGAGATCAGGGAAAAGGTCGGACGGGACAAGGTCGTGTGCGCTATCAGCGGCGGTGTTGATTCCGCTGTAACGGCTGTACTCATTCACAAAGCCATAGGGAAACAGCTCACCTGTATCTTTGTTGACAACGGAGTGCTCAGGAAAGGCGAGGCGGACAAAGTGGAAAGCACTTTGAAAAAACATTTCCACATGAACATCGTCTGTGTTGACGCCTCAAAGAGATTCCTCAAAAAGCTGAAGGGAGTTACCGATCCCGAAAAGAAAAGAAAGATCATCGGCAATGAATTCATTCATGTCTTTGAGGAAGAGGCAAAGAAGATAAAAGGCGCTAAATATCTTGCACAGGGGACGCTTTATCCTGATGTTATTGAGAGCACGTCATTCAAGGGGCCTTCTGCCACGATAAAAAGCCATCACAATGTCGGCGGGCTTCTAAAGGACATGAAACTCAGGCTCATTGAACCCCTCAGGGAGCTTTTCAAGGACGAAGTGCGGGTGCTTGGAAGGGAACTGGGAATGGCGGATGAGATCATCAGCAGGCATCCCTTTCCCGGCCCCGGGCTTGCGATACGGATTATAGAGGAAGTTACGCAGGAAAGGGCAGAGATACTCAGGAAGGCTGACGCGATAGTCCTTGAAGAGATAAAAAAGGCGGGACTGTACCATGACATCTGGCAGGCCTTCGCCGTACTGCTTCCCATCAAGACAGTCGGCGTCATGGGCGATGAGAGGACCTATGAGAATGTAGTTGCCGTGAGAGCGGTAAAGAGCGTTGACGGCATGACTGCTGACTGGGCGAAGATCCCCTATGAAGTCCTCGGCATCATCTCCAACAGGATAATCAATGAAGTAAAAGGCATCAACAGGGTAGTGTTCGACATCAGTTCAAAGCCTCCAAGCACGATAGAGTGGGAGTGAGGGGCTTCATTTTTCCTTCACAGTTATTGTGTATAAAACATCCCAAAAAGAAACGCAAAGAGGAGGTGAAATACTGAACTCTTGCAGAGTCTGCTGAAACGTGATATATACTCGTTATAAAAATCTACCAATAATCCCTTAAGGAGGATAGCATGAAGAAAATACTTTCAATATTTATGGTTCTTGCGGTTCTGACATTGGCGGTCGGCTGTACGCAGTACCATGCACGGGGAGCAGGTGTAGGCGGTGCGGTCGGAGGCGCGGCAGGAGTGTTGCTTGACAAAAAGAACCGTTGGCGCGGCGGAGTGATCGGAGCTGTGCTTGGCGCGATTGCGGGAGCTTCCCTGACAGAGGTGTCGATGCAGGCTTCTCAGGAAGCAGCGCGGCAGAACAGGCCTGTAGAGTACAGGACAACTGATGGACGGGGACAGGTTCAGGCATATCCGCTCGACTATAATGCAGAGACGAAATGTCATAAGGTTCAGGAGCGGGTGTGGGAGGACGGAAAACTCATTAAGGATGAGATTAAGGAAGTATGCGAGGGGCACAAGACCGAACAGAAATATTAACGCTGGATAATTAGAAGAAGGTAATTGGTTCGAAAGGGCTGCTGTAACGCAGCCCTTTTTCTTTTTCAGGGGTCATTATGATAATATTAATGGCTTTATCAGGACGCAGATTTAACTGAAACAGACCAAGAGAACACAGAACAAAGAACACAGACGTAACAAAAAAAAACTATTTCTATTTACTGGTCTGTTATCTGTGTTCTGCTGTCTGTTTTTTCTGCACCAAATATATTATATGGAAGAACGGCTACAGAAAATTCTGGCTAAATGCGGCATCGCTTCCCGGCGAAAGGCCGAGGAGATGATACTTGAAGGCATGGTGACCGTAAACGGCGCTCCAGCTGCACTTGGTATGAAGGCAGATCTTGAGAGAGACCACATCAAGGTCAAAGGCAAGCTTATACGCACTCCTGAACGAAAGGTATACCTGATCCTGAACAAGCCGGAAAAATGCCTTACGACCATGTCTGATTCAGAAGGACGGACGACCGTGAAAGACTTTCTGAAAGGGGTCAAGGGACATGTCTTTCCGGTTGGACGGCTTGATTATAATACCGAAGGCTTGCTCATTATGACCAATGACGGAGATATGGCTAATGCCATACTTCATCCCAGCCGCAAGATACCGAAAACATATCTTCTTAAAGTTGACGGGCTTATCGAAGAAAAAGAGATAAAAAAACTGGAGGACGGCGTCAGGCTTGATGACGGTGTGACAGCTCCGGCAAAAATAAAAAAGGTCAGGAAGACAGAAGCCAACTCATGGCTTGAAATGACCATTTATGAAGGCAGGAAAAGACAGATCAGGAGGATGATGGAAAGGGTAGGCCATTCTGTTATCAAACTGAAGAGGATAAGGATAAACGGCATCTCTCTGGGCAGAATGGAACCGGGCGCCTTCCGGTATCTGAAGCCTGAAGAGGTAAAAAAGTTGAAGAAGGAAGTCGGAGTTAATAATTAATGTTTGTGCGGCAGTGCCCTGAAAATGTCATTCCGGCTTGTCCGGAATCTTTCCGGGAATAAAAGGAAGGATTCCCGACGTGGCGGGAATGACAACATAATAGGAAATAAAAGGTACAATCTATGCTGAGAGATAAATATTGCAGTGAGGTCACCGAAAAAGACCTTGGAACACATCTATCGGTTGCCGGGTGGGCGAATAAATGGCGTGACCACGGTGGTGTTATTTTTATAGATGTACGCGACAGAAGCGGTATTGTGCAGGTAGTATTCAATCCTGAGATCAATCCCGACATTCATCAGCGAGCGCACAAGGTACGGAATGAATATGTCCTGCAGGTGAAAGGTGAAGTGAGGAAAAGGCCTGAAGGGACCGAGAACCCTTCCATTCCGACAGGAAAGGTGGAGATCATTGCGAATGAGCTGACAATATTAAGTGACTGCAAACCGCTTCCCTTCATGATCGAGGATGAGACAGACGCATCCGAGTTTTTGCGGTACAAGCACAGGTATCTCGACCTGAGAAGGCCTGTGATACAACGCAATATGATAATCAGGCACAGGGCCGCAAAGGCCTTCCGTGAATATCTCGACTCACACGGGTTTCTTGAAATAGAGACCCCGATGCTTACGAAAAGCACGCCTGAAGGCGCGCGTGATTACCTCGTGCCGAGCAGGACCAACCCCGGACACTTTTTTGCGCTCCCGCAGTCACCGCAGATATTCAAGCAGATATTGATGGTATCAGGGCTTGAAAGGTACTATCAGATCGTTAAATGCTTTCGGGACGAAGACCTCCGCGCTGACAGGCAGCCTGAATTCACTCAGGTTGATATGGAGATGTCGTTCATTAACCGGGAGGACATCATATCTGTTGTCGAGGGGATGATACAAAAGGTCTTTACAGATACTATTGGGGCGAAGATTCAGACGCCGTTTCAAATACTTCCCTATCATGAGGCAATGGACCGGTTCGGCTGCGATAAACCGGATCTGAGATTTTCGCTCGAACTGAAAAATGTGAGCGATATTGTAAGGGATTCATCGTTCAAGGTATTCCTCGATACCATTTCAAATGGCGGCATTGTAAAAGGCATAAATGCAAAGGGGCTTGCGGGATACTCCAGAAAGGAACTTGACGACCTCACCAAAGAGGTGCAGGGTTACGGAGCAAAGGGGCTTGCCTGGATAAAGATCAGGAATGGTTTTGAATCCCCGATCGCCAAATTCTTCCCCGAACAACTCTTAAAGGCAATAGCTGAACGGTTAGAGGCAATGGATGGCGACCTCCTGCTTTTTGTTGCTGACAAAGAGAAGGTTGCCAATGACTGCCTTTCCAGATTGAGGAACGAACTGGCTAAAAGACTGGGCCTGATAAAGGATGGCAGTTACACTTTTGCGTGGATAACGGATTTCCCTCTCTTTGAATGGAATGATGAAGAGAAAAGATATGAAGCCATGCATCACCCCTTCACCAGCCCCATGGAAGAAGATATGGAAAAATTTATGTCTGTGGACCAACTCGATGTAGGGGCAAGGCGCGCCTTGCCCTTACTGCGCGCCCAGGCTTATGACATTATATTGAACGGCTATGAAATAGGAGGCGGGAGCATTCGTATTCACCGAAAGGATGTACAGGACCGGATGTTCCAGCTTTTGAATATCACCCCTGAAGAGGCGAATGAGAAATTCGGCTTTCTCCTTGAGGCGCTCGAATATGGCGCACCCCCGCACGGAGGCATTGCCCTTGGCCTTGACAGGCTTGTCATGATACTTACAGGCGCCCAGTCAATAAGGGACGTCATTGCATTCCCCAAAACTCAGAAGGCTATCTGTCCCCTGAGCAACGCCCCGTCCGAAGTCGATCCAAAGCAACTCAAGGATTTGAGTATTAAACTTGATCCGGATCTTCTGTAAGCTGAAAGCTGATAGCTGGCAGCTAATCTCTTTGTGCCTCTGTGCCTCTGAACCTTTGTGCCTTCTTTGGGTTATTGACGAGTTATGAGAAATGTGATAAGTAGAATACAGATGTTGTCAAATACAGGGGGATTTTTATGGAAACATGGCAGAGCGGAGAGATCATGGAACATGAAGATGAAAAAATACTCGCGGAAAAATATGCGCTCAGGTTTGGACAGATCGCGGTTGACAAGGGATTTGTCTCCTCGGAGCAGGTAAGGCAAGCACTTGATATACAGATGTCTGTTGTTAATGCTTCAAGACTGAGGCCCCACAAGCTTATCGGAGAGATCCTCTTTGAAAAAGGCTGGATGACCATGAAGCAGATCGAGAATGTCCTGGCCGAGATATTTAGGGATAAATAGCCTCCCTTAGTCCCCATTGAATCATTAAATATTGATATTTGAACAGGCAAGGTGAATTTCTGCGCAATATTGTCTAACCGTTTGAAATTACATGTTAATTAAGCTATTCCTTCAATAAATAAGCAAAAATTATAAATTAATTTAAATTTTTATATTGACTCACTTGTGAGGTCTTTCATATTATAGTTACTCGTTAACTCTGTAATTCTTGCAATTACTTACGGATTGATACCCTTTTAAAGAATATTCTTCACTAATTTCATTGAAGAAAATTGGTATGGCATCCTATCTATTATGAAAAGGAGATACGCATGAAACTTGTTTTGTTGGGAGCCCCGGGAGCCGGGAAAGGCACTCAGGCAAAGAAACTTATTGAAAAATATGGCATACCCCAGATCTCTACCGGAGATATCCTCAGAAAGGCCGTTGCAGACGGCACCCCCCTTGGCAAAGAAGCAAAATCATATATGGACAAAGGCGAGCTTGTTCCTGACTCTGTTGTAATTGGGCTGGTGAAAGAAAGGCTCGCACAGGATGACTGCAAAAAAGGATATATCCTTGACGGCTTTCCGAGAAATACGTCCCAGGCAGAGACTCTCGACAAGGTGCTTTCCGGAATGAACGCATCTCTTGATGTAGCGCTCAGTGTTGACGTTGACAAGGACGACCTCATGAAGAGGCTCACCGGCAGGAGGACCTGCAAGGGCTGCCAGCAGATGTACAATGTTCATTTTTCACCCTCAAAGGTGGACGGCAAGTGCGACAAGTGCGGCGGCGAGCTCTATCAGAGGGATGATGACAAAGAAGCGACCATCAAGAACAGGCTTGACGTATATGAAAAGGCAACTGCGCCACTTATCGAGTATTACAGCAGGAAGGGCATTCTCAAGTCTGTCATGGGCGTGGGAAACATAGATCAGATTTTCAGCAAAATTTGCTCCATACTTGGAAATTAAAATACAGCACGTTACTGAAATAACACTTTTAAGGAGGAAGAAATGGCATTAGTCAATCCACATGGAAAAGAGAAGAAGCTTAAACCCCTTCTTCTCCAAGGCAAGGCACTTGAAGAAGCAAAGGCAAAGGCAAAATCCCTTACACAGGTCAGAATGAGCTCACGGGAAACAGGCGACCTCATCATGCTTGGTATCGGAGGTTTTACACCGCTTGAAGGCTTTATGACCAAGGCTGACTGGCAGGGCGTCTGCGATAAATATACAATGGCAGACGGAACGTTCTGGCCGATACCGATCACGCTCTCAACGACAAAGGGACAGGCAGACAGTATCAAGATTGGAGAAGAGATCGCCCTTGTTGACGAGGAGAGCGGCGAGACAATGGGACTTATGACAGTGAAAGAGAAATACACGATCGACAAGGCACATGAATGCCAGAAGGTGTTTTGGACAACAGACACCGAGCATCCCGGAGTCGCAAAGGTCATGGCGCAGGGAGACGTTAACCTTGCAGGACCGGTAAAGGTACTGAGCCAGGGCAAATTCCCCGAGGAGTATCCCGGCGTATATCAGACACCTGCAGAGTCAAGGAAGTTCTTTGAAGAAAAAGGCTGGTCCACCGTGGCAGCGTTCCAGACTCGTAACCCGATGCACCGTTCCCATGAATACCTCACCAAGATCGCTATCGAGATCTGCGACGGCGTCTATATTCACATGCTTTTAGGAAAACTGAAAGCAGGCGACATCCCTGCTGATGTAAGGCAGAATGCTATCGACGCACTTACAGCTAATTATTACGTTAAAGATTCCATAATGGTCGGAGGGTATCCTCTTGACATGAGATACGCAGGCCCGAGAGAGGCGCTACTTCACGCACTCTTCAGACAGAACTACGGCTGCAGCCATCTTATCGTGGGCCGCGACCACGCAGGCGTCGGCGATTATTACGGGCCATTCGATGCTCATAAGATCTTTGACGAGATCCCGAAGGGCGCGCTCGAGACCCAGCCCCTTAAGATCGACTGGACCTTCTGGTGCCACAAGTGCGACGGCATGGCATCAATGAAGACCTGCCCGCATGGCAAGGAAGACAGGCTCATCCTCAGCGGTACCAAACTGAGAAAGATGCTTTCCGAGGGTGAGGAAGTATCTGACAAGTTCAGCAGGCCTGAAGTGCTTAAAATACTGAGGGCATATTATGAAGGCCTGAGTGAAAAAGTTGAAATAAAAATGCACAAGCATGCAGAAGGTGGATAGAAGGCAGACAAGCATACTGCTTTCTTTCGAGAGGGCATCTCTATATTGAAAGGAGGTGTTGAGCAGTTTTTGATTCATAAACAAACGGCAATAACTGAGCTTATGTTTAAGCTTAAAACACTAAAAAGGAGGTAACTTAGGATGCCAAGTTTTGTAATCACAGAAAAATGCGACGGCTGTAAAGCACAGGACAAGACAGCATGTCAGTACATCTGCCCCAATGACCTCATGGCCCTGAACAGGGATCTCATGAAGGCATACAATCAGGAGCCGGATCAGTGCTGGGAGTGCTACAACTGCGTAAAGATCTGCCCCCAGCAGGCGATCGAAGTCAGAGGCTATCAGGATTTCAACCCGATCGGAGGCAATGTCATTCCGATGAGGGGTACCGACTCCATCATGTGGACGGTAAAATTCAGGAACGGGATACTGAAGAGATTCAAATTCCCGATCAGGACCACCGCAGAAGGTTCGGTTGATCCCTATGCAGGGAAGCCGGAGCCGGATTTCTCAAAATTAAAAGCATCTGGCTTCTTCAATTACGAAGCCAGACAAGCATAAGAAGGAGGAAAGATAACCATGGAAAAAGAAACTTGTACTTTTTCATACTGCGCAAAGCCGGAAGTTGTTGAAGTTGACTGCGACCTTCTTATCATCGGCGGTGGTATGTCCGCATGCGGCGCTGCATATGAGGCAGCCAGATGGGCAACACCAAAGAATATGAAGATAGTCATGGTCGACAAGGCAGCAACAGACAGAAGCGGCGCTGTTGCAATGGGTCTGTCAGCCATCAACACCTACATTGGCGAAAATAAAGTCGAAGACTATGTTAGATACGTCAGAGGCGACCTGATGGGCATAATCAGGGAAGACCTCGTATATGACCTCGGAAGGCACGTTGATGACAGCGTTCACCTTTTTGAGGAATGGGGACTCCCGATCTGGAAAAAAGGCGACGACGGTTTCTCTCTTGACGGCTTCCAGGCCAGAGACGAGGGAAAGAAGACCTTACAGGATGGCGGTACACCAGTCAGATCCGGTAAATGGCAGATCATGATCAACGGTGAATCCTACAAGGTCATCGTTGCAGAAGCTGCAAAGAAAGCACTTGAATACAACAAGAAGGCAACCGGAATGGCGCAGAACCATTTCGAGAGGGTCTTCATCGTGAGACTCCTTAAAGACGCAAACGATCCGAACAGGGTTGCGGCAGCAGCCGGTTTCAGCGTCAGAGAGAACAAGATGTACCTCTTCAAGGCAAAGGCAATGCTGCTTGGCGCAGGAGGCGCGGTCAACGTCTTCAGGCCGAGGTCCTCAAAAGAAGGACAGGGAAGAGCCTGGTATCCTGTATGGAACTCAGGTTCCGGATATGCACTCGGCATGCAGGCAGGCGCTGAACTGACCCTTATGGAAAACAGGTTCGTGCCTGCGCGTTTCAAAGACGGTTACGGGCCGGTCGGCGCATGGTTCCTCTTCTTCAAGGCAAAAGCAACCAACAGCCTTGGTGAAGACTATTGCACAAACCCTGAATATCTTGCCGAAGCAAAACAGAAATACGGCAAGTATGTCGACAAGCTCGGCACAGCCATCAGAAACCACCTCATGATGAAAGACATGAAGGCAGGCAAGGGACCTATCCTCATGAGGACTCACGAGGCCATGGACGCCATCAACAAGTCCTTCATCGAGAAGTTAGGCGAGAAGGAAGGCAAGAAGAAAGTGAAACACCTCGAAGCTGAGGCTTGGGAAGACTTCCTCGATATGTGCATCGGACAGGCAGGCCTCTGGGCATGCAAGAACATCGAGCCTGACAAGACACCGTCAGAGATCATGCCGACAGAGCCGTATATCCTCGGTTCACACGCAGGCTGCGCAGGATTCTGGTGCAGCGGACCTGGCGACATGGCTGGAGCTCCGAAGGAATGGTCCTGGGGCTACAACAGGATGTCAACGGTTCCGGGCCTCTTCATGATGGGCGACATCGTCGGCGCATCAGGCCACAAGTTCTCCTCAGGCTCGCATGCTGAAGGAAGAATAGCGGCAAAGGCCGGACTCGCATTCATCCTTGACAACGCCAGCTACACTCCGAAGATCAGAAGGACGGTCGACGAAGTTGCAGCAGAGCTCTATGCTCCGTATGAAGTTTATGAGAAATACAAAACATACTCAACAGATCCTGAGATCAATCCGCACTACATCAAGCCGAGCCTGCTTCAGGCCAGACTGCAGAAGATCGCGGATGAGTACTTTGGCGGCATCTCAACATGGTACATGACCTCAAAGACCATGCTTGAGGAAGGGCTGAACCAGCTCAAGCTGCTCAAGGAAGACTCCAACAGAATGGCAGCGAGCACGCTCCATGAGCTGATGAGATGCTGGGAGAACTATCACAGGATACTCTCTCTCGAGGCGCATGCACGCCACATCCTCTTCAGGGAAGAGAGCAGATACCCCGGTTACTACTACAGAGGTGACTTCGATTTCATCGATGACAACAACTGGAAAGCATTCACCTGCTCCAAGTACAACATGGAAACCGGAGAGTTCGCCATGTCCAAGAGAGATTACGTGCAGATCGTTTCTGATTAATCTGTAATGTGACACTCAGATTCTCCGGGCGTCCACAGGACGTCCGGAGAGTTATTTACGTTATCAAGTCATGAGTTTCCCTGTAACAAAATCGGGAAATACAAATATTTCCCCTCCCTTGACGGGAGGGGATAAAGGGGAGGGTGAAATAAAATCAGACCCCCTCACCCTAACCCTCTCCCGCAGGGGGAGAGGTGAAAAAGTATATTGTCATTTAATGTAAGTTTGCAGTAAAGTATAACCCGCTTGATAATGTAAATAACTCTGTTGAAATGGAGGCATCGTATGTCAGAGCAACAAAAAACAGTTTTAGTGGTCGGCGGAGGCTTTAGCGGCCTTACCGCTGCTGTTGAAACTGCGGAAGCAGGTTTAAACGTCATCATCGTTGAGAAATCACCGTTTCTCGGCGGCAGGGTGACACAACTTAACAAGTATTTCCCGAAGCTGTGCCCGCCCAACTGCGGCCTTGAGATAAACTTCAAGAGGATAAAGAACAGCGGCGACATCACATTCCACACCCTTGCCGAGGTAGAAAAGATATCCGGGCAGGAAGGGAATTACGATGTCACGATACGCAAGGCCCCGCGCTTTGTAAATGATAAATGTGTAGGATGCAATGCGTGCAATGAGGCCTGTCCTGTGGAGATGCCGAATGAGTTCAATTTCGGACTGGACAAGACAAAAGCCGCTTACATCACTCACAACCAGGCGTTCCCGTTCCGGTATGTGCTTGACGGCAGACACTGCAAAGGCAAGGCCTGCGCGAAATGCGCTGAGGCATGCAAATATGACGCTATCAATCTTGACATGAAGCCGGAAACAGTGAACGTAAAAGTGTCGTCGATAGTCTACGCGACCGGATGGAATCTTTATGATGTGTCCAACCTCGACATCCTCGGCGGCGGCAAGATAAAGAATGTAATAACCAACATGCAGATGGAAAGGCTCGCTTCTCCGAACGGTCCGACCGGAGGCAAGATTCTCAGGCCTTCTGACGGCAAGGAAGTGAAAAACATCGCATTTGTACAGTGCGCAGGCAGCAGGGATGAGAACCACCTCCCGTACTGTTCATATATTTGCTGTATGGCCTCCCTGAAACAGGCGACCTATCTGAGAGAGCAGTACCCTGACTCAAAAGCCCGGATATTTTACATCGATATGAGAACGCCCGGAAGGTATGAGCAGTTTTACTGGAAGGTCAAGGAAGACACGAACGTTACCCTGACAAAAGGCAAGGTCGCAAAGGTCGAGGAAGACGCTGCTACAGGCGATGTCATTCTCACTGCTGAGGACGTTCTCCGCGGAGAAAAGATCACGGAGAAGTTCGATATGGTGGTGCTTGCAGCAGGTATGGTGCCTTCAACAAAGGCCTCGAAGATCCCTGCCGACATTTCATATACGGACGAGGGATTTGTGGTGCCCGCTTCACTGAAGAAGGGAATGGTCGCTGTCGGTACACTGAAGAGCCCGGTTGATGTTGCAAGGTCTGTACAGGACGCGACAGGGGCGGCAATCAAAAGCATTCAGAGTGGGAGGAGATAGAGACAGATGGAAAAGAAATATGGCGTATATATCTGTAAGGGATGCGGCATAGGCGCATCAGTCGATATAGCAAAGGTGAAAAAGAGCGCTTCCATTGCTGCAAAGATCCCGGTGGAATCAGTAAAGGAACACGATATCCTTTGCAGCCCTGAGGGGCTTGAGGTTATAAAGAATGACATTAAAGAAGGGGTAAACACCATTACTATCGGAGCATGCTCGCCGCGTGTGAAGTACGAAGAATTTGATTTCCCTGGCTGCATAACCGAGAGGGTGAACCTGAGAGAACTGATCGCATGGACTCAGGAGCCCATGAGCAGCGATGCGCAGAGCCTGGCTACTGACTATATAAAGATGGGGGTTGTCAAGACACAGAAGGGCAGCCTTCCTGAACCCAGCATTCTTCCTGACCTCAGCAAGACCATACTCGTCATAGGCGGGGGAATGTCCGGGTTGACTGCGGCTGTTGAAGCAGCCGATGCCGGTTATGAGGTTGTGCTTGTGGAAAAAGAGGCAGACCTCGGCGGCTTTGCTGCAAAGATATATAAGGATATACCAAGAAAATATCCGTATGACACACTTGAAGAGCCGAGGGTCTTTGAAAAGATCAAGGCTGTTGAAGCACATAAAGGCATAAAAGTATTTAAGTCAGCGTTTGTAGAAAAGACAGACGGACAGCCGGGACTCCTCGATGTGACGATCAGGCAGAACGGCAACAGCGAGACCATGAGGGTCGGCGCGATCATCATGGCAGCAGGATGGAAGCCGTATGACGCCTCCAAACTTGAATACCTCGGCTATGGAAAACCCAATGTCATCACCAATCTCCAGATGGAGGAAATGGCAAAGAAGGGCAAGATAGTGCGCCCTTCAGACGGCAAAGAGGCAAAGAAGGTCGCCTTTATCCAGTGCGCAGGTTCAAGGGATGCGAACCATCTTCCTTATTGTTCATCATTTTGCTGCGCAACATCCCTTAAGCAGGCCAAGTATGTGAGAGAGAAAAACGGCGATGCAGTCGCTATGATCTTCTATAAAGATATCAGGACTCCGGGCCAGTCAGAGCTTTTTTACAAGAACATGCAGAATGACGCCGGTGTGCTGATGACAAAGGCTGACGTGACCGGCATCAGCGATGCGGGAAACGGCAATCTCTATGTTGAGGCTGACAATACCCTCCTCGGGGAAAAGATCAGGGTGGAGGCTGACCTCGTTGTCCTTGCAACTGGTGTAGTGCCCGTCACTCGCGCACCGCAGGAATACCTCGACGGCCTCATCGCAGCCCAATTGAAGGGCGATGCCCCAAAGAAAGAATATATCGACAATACACCGAAACCCGAGTTCATTCTCAATCTGCAGTACAGGCAGGGGCCTGAACTCCCGTCTCTTGAAGGCGCGTACGGGTTTGCGGATTCGAACTTTATCTGTTTCCAGTACGAGACGAGAAGGACCGGCATCTATGCCGCAGGTTGCGTCAGGCAGCCCATGAACACGGGTGATGCGGCTGAGGATGCTGCGGGTGCGGCATTGAAGGCGATCCAGTGCGTAGAGCATGTTGCGCAGGGAATAGCAGTTCATCCAAGGGCCTGGGATGCGACATTCCCTGACCCGATGATGATCAAATGCACGTCCTGCAAGAGGTGTACGGAGGAGTGCCCCTTCGGAGCCATAGATGAAGATGAAAAAGGCACCCCGTTCTACAGGCTTAACCGCTGCCGCCGCTGCGGAACCTGCATGGGCGCATGCCCTGAAAGGATCGTGTCCTTCAAGGACTTCAGCGTCGACATAATCGGCTCCATGATAAAGACCATAGAGATCGACGAAGATGAGTTCAGGATCGTGGTGCTTGCATGTGAAAATGACGCGTATCCTGCCCTGGACAGCGCGGCCATAAAGCGCATCAAAATGAACCCGAAGGTAAGGATCATCCCTGTCAGATGCCTTGGTTCAACGAACCTGGTCTGGGTAACGGACGCTTTCTCACAGGGTATTGACGGATTGATACTTTTAGGATGCAAATACGGTGAGAACTATCAGTGCCACTTTGTAAAAGGCAGCGAGCTTGCGAATTACCGTTTCAGCAAGGTGAAGGAGACGCTCGACAAGCTTCAGCTTGAATCAGAGAGGGTACAACTGATGCAGGTGGCAATAAATGAATATGACAAACTTCCGGAGTTGAT
>QZKC01000010.1 GCA_003599425.1 Nitrospiraceae bacterium
GTGGGAGAAATTTGAGGGGAAGTCCAACAAACAGGTATGTGATGCTATCCGGGACGCCGGAGCGCTGGTCGCGCTTCACAACTGCGGCAATGGGATATACTTCGATATGTGTGAGAAGTGGGCAAAGCCTCATGTAATTTCACATGCATATGTAGCTGACGACGTGGATAGCTGGGAGGACCACAAGAAAAAGTGGGGAGGTAAAATTGCCACAATGGGCTGGGTCCCGCCCGGACCGGTAGCTATGCTCGGAACTCCTGAGGAGATAGAGGAGGAGTGCAAGGCTGAAATTGAGATATTTAAAAAAGGAGGTGGCTACATACTGGCTACAGGATGTGAGTTTGGTCCGAACGCCCCCCTGCTTAATGCCAAGTATATTGTTGATGCCGGTAAAAAATACGGCGTTTATTAATAAAAAATCGAGTAAAGGAGGAAAATAAAATGGCATTTACTGAAAAAGAAACTGAGTTAATTAATAAACTCAAGGATGATGTGATCAATTACAAGGTCGAAGATGCAAAGAAGCACGCTCAAGAGGCAGTCAATGCAAAAGTTGATGCATATACGATGACGATGGAAGGCCTCGCAGGAGGGATGGCGGTTGTCAGTGAGAAGTTTGACAGTCACGAATACTTTGTGCCTGAAACGCTCCTTTGTGCCAAGGCGCTCTATGCTGCCCTGGACATCCTGAAACCTCATATCAAGATGCAGAAAGGCGCGGTGCGGGGCCAGGTAGTTCTTGGGGTCTTGCAGGGTGACGTTCATGACCTCGGGAAAAATTTGATCAAGGCAGTATTCGAAGCTGCTGGCTGGACCGTGCATGACCTGGGCAGAGATGTTCCACTTCAGAAGTTTGTTGATGAGCAGATGAGAACAGACTCTGACATTGTTATGCTCTCAGCATTGATGACAACCTCAATGGTCGGTATGAAGAAGGTTATCCCGATGATCAGAGAAAAAAATCCAAATGTAAAGATAATGATCGGAGGAGCACCAATTTCAGAAAAGACGGTTGAGGAATTTGGCGCTGATTCAACGGCTGACAATGCCCCTAACGCTCTGCAGGAAGCAATACACATGGTGGACGTGCTCAAAAAAGGGGAAATGACGGCTAAGTAACAGCGTATCGGATTGACTTGAATTTAAGACTATGATATAGGTGCACTAAGGCGCATAAGGAGGTTATTGATTGATGGAACACACTGTGATTTTTCAGCCCTCGGGGCGGCGGGGGAAGGTCCCGGAAGGGACCACAATTCTTGATGCCGCCCGTAAGCTGGGGGTCGGAATTGAAGCTGTTTGCGGTGAGAAAATGGTCTGCGGTAAATGCCGGGTAAAGGTAATGGAAGGGAAATTCGCCAAGGACGGAATAACCTCCTCAATGGTGCATCTCAGCGCACACGCGGCAAAAGAGAAAAAGATACTGAAAGCGGATGAAGTGAAAGAAGGGATTCGGCTTGCATGCGCAACAGAGGTGGGCGGTGACGTGCTCCTGTTCGTTCCTGAAGCAAGCCGGGCAGGGGAACAGGTAGTAAGAAAGGCCGCCGGAAAGATCAAGGTCCGGCTGAACCCGGCAGTCAGAAAATATTATGTTGAGCTTCCCATACCTTCCCTTGAGGATCCCCTTGGAGACTTTGAACGCCTGAAAAATGCGCTTCAGGAAAAACATGATCTTAAAAAACTGTCAATCGATTTCGGTGTTCTCAAAGTGCTTCCGGATATATTGAGAAAAGCAGAGTGGAATGTAACCGTCACAGTGTGGCAGAATTCTGAAGTGATACGGGTAGAACCCGGGAAGGAGGAGGTTAACATTGGCCTGGCAGTTGATATTGGTTCCACAACTGTTGCCGGTTATCTGACAGACCTTAATACCGGAGAAGTACTGACCACCGAGTCGATGATGAATCCCCAGGTCCGGTATGGCGATGATGTCATGTCGCGCATCACTCATTGCATGTTAAACGAAGAGACCGGTTTGAAAGAACTCCAGACGACGATCATTGACGGGCTGAATACCATCATTAAGAAAGCAACGAACAAGGTCGGCCGCCAGCCCGAGGACATTAGTGAAATGACCATTGTAGGCAACACGGCAATGCACCACATACTTCTGGGCATTAATCCCGAATTCATGGGTGTTGCGCCTTTTACACCGGCACTGCACGAGTCGATCGACATAAAAGCAGAACGTCTCGGGATCCACATGCTTCCCACAGGGAATATTCATATTCTTCCCATTGAAGCCGGTTTCGTGGGTGCTGACAATGTTGGGTGCCTTCTTGCTGACACTCCGTATAAACGTGATGAAATGACCCTGTTCATAGACATCGGTACGAACGGAGAGCTGAATCTTGGGAACAAGGATAAGATCATCTCTTCGTCCTGCGCTACAGGTCCTGCACTTGAGGGAGCCCAGATCGAGTATGGTATGCGTGCCGCGCCCGGCGCTATCGAAAAGATCAAGATAGACCCGGACACGTATGAAGCTAAGTATAAAGTAATAGGAGATGACCGCTGGAGCGACGGCAAAACCAATATGCAGACAAAGGGGATCTGCGGTTCCGGGATCCTGGATGGAATTGCTGAGATGTTTCTGGCCGGGATCATCAAAAAGAACGGCCAGATCAATACTGGCATTCAGTCGCCCAGAATAAGAAAGGGTGCAAAAGGAATAGACGAGTACGTTGTTGCATGGAGTCATGAGACATCTATTGGAGAAGATGTGTCCATTACCCTGAAGGATGTAAGGGCTATTCAGCTTGCCAAGGGAGCGATTTATGCAGGTTGTATCATCATGATGAGAAAACTGGGCATCGATAAGTTTGACAGGCTGATCATTGCCGGTGCTTTTGGCAGCCATATCAATAAGCTGTCTGCGATGGCAATTGGGATGTTCCCGGATTGTCATATCGATAAGGTCAAGTCAATAGGAAATGCAGCAGGTGACGGCGCCCGGATAGCTCTCTTAAATGTGAATAAGCGAAAGGAGGCAAACAAGATCGCAAGAAAAGTTAAATACATAGAACTCGGCCTGGAAGAGGACTTTAATGACCGGTTCAGTGAAGCTATGCAGTTCCCACATATGTTCACCAAGTTCCCGCACCTTGAAGGCATAGTGCCTGCAGAGCCTCAGGAAGTGGCATGATTTTTCAGCTTTACAGATGTTTGCTATAAACCTCAAAAAGGGGGGCGTTATGAAAGTTAAATATATCGGTGAAAGTAAAAAAGCAAAAACAGTCAAAGGGAATGATGTAAGTCTTGATAAGGGCATGGAACTTGATTGCATGGAAAAAGAGTATCATTCTCAGCTTTTTGTGCGAGCGCAACTGAGTTCAGGTGAGCACATAAAAATAAAGAGGGGTGACCTGCAGAAAACCTGATAACAATACCCCTGCGCGAACGGCATGTTTGGTCATTATGGTATATTCGCAGGTGGTGTATGACCCCATGATTTCAACACATCATCGGATATCAGACGAAGCGGAGATAATCTCATGAGGAAGAAAGTCATAATTTACGGTAAGGGAGTGTGACCTTTAACCCAGTCGGCTAGGTCGGCCTATGGAGACAGGGCTGAGTATATTGATATCACTCGCGATAGAAAAAAGTTCGAGGAGATGCCGGGGGGAAGGCACAGGTGCCGGTAATTGTGGAGGGAGACAAGGTAACCATCGGATACGGCGGTACCTGAGCCGCATGAGCACCGGCAGTTGCCGGGATGAAATTATAATATTTCTCGTCTCCAGGATAGAGTTTACTGTTTAATGCCGTTAACGACTACCACTCCTTTTACTTCTATGGCCCGGGTGAGCGTATCCAGAACCGGGCAGTGGGATTCCACAACCTGGACCAGCTTTTTCAGTGATTCGCTGTCTGCAGGACTTTCGATTGTTGTTTCATAACTGATACTGGTATAGCCGGCGGGTACTGAATCATCCATGCCGAAAAGCCCTTTTAAGTTGAGCTTCCCCTTCACGTCAACCGTTACTGTATCGAGTTTAATGCCCATAACCGATGCATACGCGGCATACATAATTTCCTGGCAGGTCCCGAGAGCCCCAAGCACCAGTTCAACGGGATTCATCCCGGCGTCAGTCCCGCCCAGACTGGGTGGCTCATCAACGGCAAGAGGGGCGAAGTCTCTTACCTTTACGCTGCAACGGACATCATCCAGTAATTGTGTCTGTGCCCTGAAAACAGCATTTGCACAACCAGGATTGCTCTTAATGGCATCCATGGTTTTTAAAAGTGCTTCTTTAAGCGTTGCCTGTGACATACTTACCTCCTTATCTGTTTATTATTCATCTATTTTTAAAGGTACTCCTGCCATGAAAAGATTCACATGATTTAAATCATATTGTTTAAGTTTTCAGACTATCTTTCGTGTATTACCACGACGATTTTCATTAATCAAACGCAATCTCTTTTCTCTTAGCTATAATATGAGCCTCGAGCTCCTCAGCCGCTTTTATCGGGTCGTCTTCAAGAAGCATCCGTCCACCGGTCAGATCAGTCATGTCACGGGTTAAGTAATTTGTCACCAGCGGACTTCCGCTTATCATGGGAGGAGGGGATACATGTGTAAGAAGCCCAAAAGCGAGTGCGGTGAAAATATCTGCGATGGCCTTCTGCTCCATGTACTCCGGAACGGATGCGGCCACCGGTAATTGACTGGTATCGCAGCCTATAGTCCATGCCAGGGCTGCTACAGTGTCAAGTATCTTGCCTACGTCGGTACAGGAGCCGTATGAGACAATCGGTGGCACATCATGTTTTTCACAGACCGCCCTCAGTTTGGGGCCGGCCATTTTTATCATCTCTTTTGTTGACATCCCGAGATTCTGATGCGTGGAAGAGCAGCACCCCGCCCCTATGACCATAATGTCCCTCTTGATCAGCTCCAGGGTAAGTTTCTGAATAGATTTGCCTCCCTGATCATGCCGCACGTTCGTACAACCGGCAACAGCCACAGCCCCTTTGATGCTGCCATTTTTCATCTCTGCAATGTACGTATTTATGTCGTTGCCGAACATTTTCAAAACTGTCTCAGTCGTATAGCCTGCTATGCACTCAGTCCTGGCCTGCTTAGATGGCATGTTGATCGTCCTGTGTCTGTCGGCCTTGCGTGATTTGAAACATTCGATCGCAATCTCCAGAATCTCCTCAGCCTGGCTGTCGGCCTTTTCGGCATCGAAGTTCACACTGTCCACTCCCGGGAATCTCACCGCAGTGTCGGTGCTTATGAGCCTTGTGCCATACTTATCAGCAAACGTTTTCAGCGTCGGTACGGAGCAGTTGAGGTCCATCATGAACAGGTCGACGACTCCGGTTGCGATAAACAGCTCTTCCTGTATCCAGTTGCCCAGTTGACCGCCAAAAATCTCCTTGTACTCCTCCCTGCTTGAGACATTCATGAGCTGCTGTCCTTCGCAGAGCGAACCGTAGAGCTTGATCCCCATGGCTCCGGCCTTTTTTGCAGCCGACTGAAACTTTTCAGACCCTGCCTTTTCCATAATGATGCTGGCAAAGACCGGCTGGTGACCGTTAGAAATGATATTGACTGTATTCGGATCGAGGCAGCCAATGTTCGTATTGCCGGTAGTCAGGCTTGCAGTGCCCAGGATGATGTCCTGAATAACAGTAATTCCCCAGAGAGCAACGTATTCATTAGCAAGCCCGAGCCTGAGGGCGGTTTTTATAAGGTCAATCGGGTCATTGCTCAGGTTTGTCATGCATTTGGTCAGAGCAGTCAAAATTTCAGAGCTTGCACCGCCGGCATATAGGTCTGTTTTTTTCCAGACTTCTTTTCTCTGCTCCACAGCAAACATATCCATTAATCGCAGAGGTTCAGCCCCGGTTTTGCCGATCTCATTCAGAATGAAATCGGCAAATATGACTGCCAGCTCATTGGCCGATTTTGTATTGTCAACGCCCAGGCCCGAGCACATCATCCGCAATTTAAACTCATCTTTCAGTTTTACTGAAGACTTTCCTGCTCCTATCGACTTAAGTGTGTTCGCCAGGTTCTTGCACTGATATGTATTGGCAGCGGCTCCTATGATAGCAAGCTGCAAGAGGTTGCGGGCCACTATCAGGTCTCCTGATGCACCGCATACTCCCATGGGGGCCTTTTTGCTTATTCGACATGGACCGTCAGAGCATAACTGGCAGCTCAGGCCCTTTTTGCAGGTCCCGCACTGAGGCTGCTGAGCCTCGAACCTCTCGAACACAGTGTTCATCTCCTGAGCTATTGTAGACTGATGAACCTCACGGCTTTGAGAATCCTGATGGCCTTTATACATAATTTGCGATGTCTTATTCATAGCGAACTCCGTTCCAAGAGAAGTCACACAGTGACAAAGGCACAGAGGCACAAAGGGAAATCTGCGGAGGAATTTCTATACGACACATTTTCAGAAAAAACTTTATCGGCAAAAGAATTTTCCCTGTGAAAAATATGGAAATATTTTGAAGCAAAAATGTTAAATGCCTTCTGTCGATTAGAGAAATTCCGCAGCAGGCTGCCCTTTGGGCATGTAAAGATGTTAAATGACATTTAAGATGTTTGGAAATTAATAACATAGTTATCTCCTTGTCTGTTCTTAAGTTTTAGCTTCTGGGACTACTTTGGGAGGGTGCAAATCTCCATTTATTTTATTATGATGCTTATCCTATGTGAAACACTATGACTTACATCATAGGCTCTCTATTATCAATCACCTATAACATGCATGACTTGAATTTTTTCAGATGAACAGGGCTGCCCTTCAACCTTTATTTTCCCGAAACCAGTGCTTTTATTCGCCACGTGTTTAAATCTGTCAGGCTGAAAATGGTAAAATAAAAAGCTTCGAGCTTTTTGAGCCTTTCAGTAGCCTTTATGAAGGAGTGACGGTTCAATGTCGATGGATAGAAAAACAAAGAAAAATAATAATTTCGGAAAGCGTTTCTACTTGCACACTTTCGGATGTCAGATGAATGTCCACGATTCTGAGAAAATGGCGGGCATCTTGTCAGAAGCAGGGATGAGTCATTCAAATCATTTCAATAATGCCGATGTGATCGTCCTCAACACATGCAGCATCCGTGAGAAGGCAGAGCAGAAGTTCTACAGCGAGCTGGGAAGGCTCGAGACCGTAAAGAAAAATAATCCAAAACTCAAGATCGCCGTAGCAGGGTGTATAGCCCAGCAGAAAGGCGACGCTCTGCTTAAAAGATTTCCCTATGTGGATTTTATCTTCGGCCCTGATAATATCAACAATCTCGAAACCTGGATAAATTTCAGTGCACAGGATACAGGGGAAAGGTTAAAGAAAACGGCCCTGGCATATAACCCGGAATATCATTTCATGGAACTGCCCGTGAAAAGGGAAGAGGGGGTAAGGGCGTGGGTATCCATCATGTACGGTTGTGATAATTTTTGTGCTTACTGCATTGTGCCATATACACGGGGGAGGGAAAGAAGCAGGCCTGCCCGTGATATATATCGTGAAGTTTCAGCGCTTGCTTCGCAGGGATACAGGGAAGTTACCCTGCTTGGACAGAACGTTAATTCCTACGGAAAAAATATGCCTGAGAATATCGACTTTTCCGATCTTCTCTGCATGATCCATGAAATTGAAGATATGAAAAGAATACGATTTGTCACGTCTCACCCCAGGGACCTGTCTGAAAAACTGGTCAATACAATGAATAAACTGCCGAAGATGTGCAATCATCTTCATCTCCCGCTGCAGTCTGGGTCCGATAAAATTCTTTTCCAGATGAACAGAGGATATTCATACCGTGAATATAAAGATAAAATAATGATGTTGAGAAATGCCCTGCCGGAGAGTGCAATTACAACGGATATAATCGTCGGATTTCCGGGGGAGAAGGAAGAAGATTTTCAGGCCACGATGGATGCTCTCAAAGAAATGGAATTTGATGGTATTTTTGCATTTAAATATTCACCAAGGCCTAATACTTCCGCTGTTGATCTTCCGGGACATATAGATGAAAAAGCCAAATCCAGAAGGCTTTCTGAGGTGTTGGATCTGCAGTCAGACATTACATACAGGAAGAACAAAAAGTTTGAAGGGTCAACTGTTGAAGTTTTGGTTGAAGGTTATAGTGATACCGATAAGGACAAATTAACTGGAAGGACAGGATCTAACAAGATAGTTAATTTTCATGGCAGTGATAACAATATAGGAAAATTTGTTGCCATCAACATAACTGAGGCTAAGCAGCATTCACTTTATGGAATACTCATCCATAGCTTTTCTGTCTCATAAGACTCCCTTCATTGTCATCTTAACCAGTAATTATCGTTCGTTATTTGGATGATTAAAGTTACAGTCCAAACATTAGGGTGTAAGGTCAATCAATCCGAAAGCGCTTCAATAGAGGAAGTGCTTCGCGAGCAGGATATTGAAATTGTGAAGCTCTCAGAAAATCCGGATATCTGCATAGTAAACACGTGTTCAGTAACTGCCAAAAGCGACTATCAGTCAAGACAACTCATTAGAAAGGCTGCACGCAATGGAGCAAAAGTAATTGCTACGGGTTGTTATGCACAATTAAGGCCTGACGAATTATCTAAGATAGAGGGATTGGATCTGATAATTGGTAATTCAGAAAAGAGCAATATCCCTCAATACATTAAGAAACTGACTATGGACAAATGGGCACTTGAATTGACCTCTAACCATAGCCATTCAAAGTTATCATCACCATCTTATTACTCTTCAAGATCAAGGGGGGTTCTGAAGATACAGGATGGTTGCAATGCATCTTGTTCATATTGCACAGTTCCGTTAGCAAGGGGGAAAAGCAGAAGTGTAGAGATAGGAGCTATTTTTAATGCAGCAGAAAAACTGCAAAACAACGGATACAGGGAAATAGTGCTAACTGGGATTCATATTGGAATCTTTGGGTTAGATATCCAGCCTCAAAGTTCATTGTTAGGCCTTGTTGAAATGTTGACAAGATCATTCCCTGATATTCGTTTTCGTTTAAGCTCCATAGAACCACTGGAATTTAATATGGGTTTTTTACCCTTAATAAGGAACGGATTAGTTTGTAATCATCTGCATATTCCTCTGCAAAGTGGCACTGATAGGATACTCTCTTCCATGAACCGGGAGTATACTTCGGCAACTTACAAGAATTTAATAGAAAGCATTATTAATGAATTCCCTGATATAGCTATTGGGACAGACATAATTACAGGCTTTCCAGGAGAAACAGACAGAGATTTTCAGGAAACTGTCAGTTATGTAGAACAGATTCCGTTCAGCTATTTGCATATATTCCCATATTCAAGACGTCCAAATACTAAGGCATTTTGTTTTGAAGGACATATACCGGAGCATGTAAAAAAAGAAAGAGTACAAGTTCTTTTAGAAATGAATACTAACATGAAATCTGTTTTTAAAAACAAACAGTTAAATAAGATTCTGGATGTAATAGTTGAAGGTAAAGATGAAACCTCTGGATATTATAAAGGAATATCCGGCAACTATCTTAAAATTTTTATAAAATCCAATGATATCGTGAGGGGGCAACGCATCAAAGTTAGAGTCATTTCCTTGACCGATTCAGGATTATTAGCAGAATATCTTAAATAATGAGAAAATTAACCTAACAAGCTGTTTTAACACATTATTTAAGGTGCCTAAAAATTAAGCAATCCTTGCAAACCATGTTCAGAAGCCATTTTAGAAAGAGGGTCTAAGGTGTTTTAACATCTTTTTAACAAAAGTTTGACATATCATATGTCCGATAAGATATATTATGTAAAATTAGATGTTGCTTGTTGTAATTCTGGGTTGCAAACATCATTGAAACCTCAGCTTCGCAGATCTGCGTTTAGCGAAGTTTTCATCTTCTCTACAATTGATGAATGCAGGGAATCGACCTCTTCATCTGTGAGGGTTCTGTCATGTGACCTGTATCGGATTGAGAATGCGAGGCTCTTTTTATCATCAGGTATGGGCTTTCCGGTGTAGATGTCAAAAAGATTGACTGATTCGATAATATTTGAACTTGCACTTAATATTTCATCTCTTACCTGCTGGAAAGGAATATCACGGGATACAATTACAGCAATATCTCTGACTATAAAAGGAAATTTGGGGATTGATTTATAAGATAATTTAAAATCAGTTTTATCAGATAGTCCATCAACATCAAAGATTTCAAGCATTGAAATATCTCCTTTTATATCAAATGCTTCCAAAATTAGAGGATGCAATGTACCTAAAGAGCCGATTGTTTCACCATTAAGAGAGAGAGAGCATGATTTGCCAGGATGTAGATACGGTTGAATTTGATCTGCAACTGTATTGAAGTGACAATTATATATCCTTAACTCGGCTAAAATAGCTTCGAGCACTCCTTTTAAGTCATAGAAGCCATCATGTTTATCCGGCCATAAAGATAATGATTCGTCCTTATGATAAATCGCAGCCATCTGAAGTTTCTCGCGGGGAAGCTTTTCTCCTGACCCAATGAAGACCCTTGAAATTTCATAAAATCGAATACTTTTCTCGCCTTTATTAAAATTAAGGTTTACATTATTAAGTAAAGACGGCAACAGGGTTGTCCTCATTGCGGCTTCTTCTTTTTTTAATGGATTTTTTATTTTTATAAGGAGTCTCCTTTCATCTGAAAGGGAAATATTTAGACTGTCAAGTGAATCAGGACTGATAAAACTGTAATTAATAACTTCAGAAAAACCTGATTTACTCATTGAATTATTTATGATATCAATTATATGTTCTTTCCTGTTAGCAGGAGTTGGACACATCTTAATGCATGGAAGCGTGGCAGGTATATGGCCATAGCCGTATAGACGCGCTATTTCCTCTATAATATCTACATCTCTCTGGATATCTTGCCTGAATGCCGGGGGGGTTGCAACTATCCCTTCCCCTTCCCTCCTTATATTGAATCCGAGATTGTTCAGGATCCTGGAACTATGCAATTCATCTATTTTTATTCCGATAAGGGAAGTAATTTTATCAAATGAGATGAATATCTGTTTCGGCATAAATGGACCGGAATAAACATCAGTCAAACCAGAAATCGTACCTCCAGCAAGCTCCGCTATCATCTGTGCAGCTCTATCAAGCGCCAGAACAACATTATCAATATCAGTTCCTCTCTCAAATCTGTACGAAGATTCAGATGCTGCGTTGAGAGATTTAGAAGCCCTTCTGATTGATACAGCATCAAAACATGCGCTTTCAAGGAGGATGTTTGTTGATGATGATGAGACTTCAGAATCCAGCCCTCCCATGATTCCTGCTAAAGCTACTGGTTTCTCAGCATCCCATATTAAAAGAACATCCTTGCTTAATGATCTGTTTTCGCCATCAAGAGTCCGGAAATATTTTTCTGTCCCTGCTGTCTTAACTGATATCTTTTGCCCTGAAAGTTTATCGAGATCAAAGGCATGAAGCGGCTGGCCCATTTCCATGAGAACATAATTGGTGATATCTACAATACTGCATGAAGTTCTGATGCCGTGAGATTCAAGGCGTTTTTTAAGCCAATCAGGAGAAGACGCTGATTTCACTCCACGTATTGTCCTTGAGGAGTATCTCCTGCATAGCTTATTATCCTGCACTTCAACGTCTGGCCCCCTGCCCTCCTGTTTTTGAAGTTCCACAGTAATGCGTTTTAGAGGGATCTCAAGGATAGCAGATATTTCCCTTGACAGTCCTATAATACTGAGACAATCCGGCCTGTTGGGGGTTATATTGACATCAAAGATCGCGTCATTGTCGATTTTACTTATCCCTTCAACTTCAAATCCAGCCATGGTCATTGCATGCGCAAGATCATGCGGAGCAAGAGAGAAATCAACGAACTCCTTCAGCCAGTTAAATGAAGCTTTCAAGAAACCTCCTGTGAGAATAAGAGTGGTAGTTGTCGGCTACCAGCTAAAACTGTTCGAGAAACTTTTTATCGTTTTCATAAAAGAGCCTGATGTCGTCAATTCCGTATTTTAACATCGCAACGCGTTCTATCCCCATTCCAAAGGCAAACCCAGTATAGAATTCCGGATCATATCCTGCCATTTCGAACACTCTCGGGTTGATCATTCCTGCACCAAGAATTTCAAGCCAGCCGGTGTTTTTGCAAACACTGCATCCCGAACCTTTACAAATTACGCACGATATATCGATTTCTGCGCTCGGTTCAGTAAAAGGGAAGAAGCTCGGCCGTAAACGCAGTTTTGTTGCAGGGCCAAAAACCATATGTATAAATACCTGAAGCACTCCCTTGAGATCGCCCATGGTTATATGCTTGTCAACCATAAAACCTTCCAATTGATGGAACATCGGGATATGGGTTACGTCAGCATCGCACCTGTAGACCTTTCCCGGCGCGATAACTCTGAGTGGAGGAGAATTATTTTCCATAACGCGCACTTGCACAGATGAGGTATGTGTTCTCAGAACAACATCATCGCTTATATAAAAAGTATCCTGCATGTCTCGCGCAGGATGGTCTTTGGGCATATTTAGCGCTTCAAAATTGTAAAAATCAAGTTCAACTTCAGGCCCCTGTTCAACATGAAATCCCAATGAGGTAAATACTCGAATGATCTCATTAAGAACCTGTGTAGTAGGGTGTAGGTGTCCTGCGGGAGTATAATGTCCTGGAACAGTGACATCTATGCGCTGCGTTTGGAGGGTTTTATTCAGTTCAGAAGTACGTAAAGCTTTTTCATGTACATCGATGATCTCCTCGATATATTTTTTTGCATCATTGACCTGCTGCCCGTATTCACGGCGTTCATTCGGAGGGATTGTTCCGAGAGATTTGATCTTTCCGGTAATGACACCTTTTTTCCCGAGGTATTTTATCTTTAATTCCTGCAGATATTTGAGGTTGTCGGCCTTTTCGATTTCCTCCCTGAAAAGATTCTTTATGGAATCAATGTCATTGAACATTTCCTTTTTTGACCATTTCTACAAGATTGCTGAAACCCTGCGGATCATTATATGCCATATCTGCAAGGGCTTTTCTGTTTATCATGATATCCATATTCTTTAGCCTGTTCATAAATTGGCTGTAAGTCAATCCAAGGGCTCTGAGAGCAGCATTGATCCTGATGATCCAAAGTGCTCTGAACTCTCTCTTTTTTGCCTTTCTGTCCTTATAGGCATAAGTGAGAGCCTTGTCAACTGCCTCTGTTGCAATTCTGTACAAACGACTCTTGGAGCCATAATAGCCTTTAGTCATTTTCAGAATTCTTTTCCGTCTTCTTCTTGTTTTAAAACCACCTTTTGCTCTTGGCATTTATGTTTTCCTCCTGTGAAGCATTCCTTAATGGTCCACGATTGTTTGTAAAAACAAACGTAATTATACAGTATTTAAAGCAATATTTGGAAGTTATTAAGATAGATGGACGATGATTGATTATTAATAAGGCAGCATTTTCCTGACAGCGTCAAGATTTGCCTTCTCAACCAATGCGCTCTTTCTCAGATTTTTTGTTCTTTTTGAGGACTTCCCGGTTAAAAGATGACTCTTATAGGCTTTGTGCCTTTTTATTTTTCCAGTTGCTGTTTTCTTGAATCTCTTTGCCGCTCCTCTGTGCGTTTTCAGTTTTGCCATTTCTCCTCCTCTTCCCTTTATTTGGGCCCAAGAACCATGGTCATGCGGTTGCCTTCCATTTTGGCAGGTTGTTCTATATTCGCTGCCTGAGAAAATTCTTCAAGGATGCGGGCAAAAACCTTTTGTGCAATTGATGCATGAACAATTTCTCTACCCCTGAACATCATGGTTATCTTGGCTTTATCTCCATGTTCCAGAAATTTTCTGATGTTTTTTATTTTAAAAAGCAGGTCATGCTCATTGATCTGAGGCCTGACCTTTATCTCTTTTACGGTTATTGTTCTTTGCTTGGATGAATGTTTCTTGCTCTGCTGATAACGATACTTGCCATAGTCCATTATCCTGCAGACAGGCGGCTGTGCCCCCGGAGCAACCTCCACAAGATCAAGGTCGTGCTCCTGTGCCTGCTTTATCGCACTCCTGACATCCATTATGCCTAACTGTGCCCCGTCATGTCCTATTACCCTTACTTCTCTCGCACGGATCCACCTGTTAATTCTCAGCTCTTTTTCTATGATTACCTCCTCTTCGCTATTTCGTCTTTAAGGAATGCCGCCAGTTCTTCAACCGACATCTCACCCAAGTTCTCTCCGTCTCTTCTTCGGATATTCACTGTATTATTCTGCATTTCCTGGTCACCTATTATACACATATAGGGCGTTTTAAATACAGTCGATTTTCTTATTTTATAACCTATTTTTTCATTTTCTTCATCGATATCAGCACGAATTCCATCATTGCGTAAATAATTAAATATTTTCCTGGAATATTCTACATGTCTTTCAGAAATAGTCAATATAGATATCTGTACTGGAGAGAGCCATAAAGGGAAAGCGCCAGCGTAATGTTCTATAAGTATTCCAAAGAAACGTTCAAGTGATCCCATGAGTGCCCTATGTATCATGATAGGCCTCTGGTCTTTGCTGTCCTTGCCGCGGTAAGTGATATCAAGACGTTCCGGGACATTGAAATCAACCTGGATCGTACTGCATTGCCACTGCCTGCCGAGAGAGTCCCTTACTTTAATATCGATTTTTGGGCCGTAGAATACACCCTCGCCAGGGTCAACTGAGAAGTCCAGCTTCTTATGAAGGAGAGCACTTTCCAGCGCCCCGGTTGCTCTTTTCCATCCATCTTCTGTTCCCACATATTTTTCTGGCCGTGTTGATAAATAAATGTCATAATGTTCAAACCCAAATGTCTTCAGGATGAACAAAGTAAAATCAAGCACACGTAAAATTTCATCTTCGATCTGATCATCCATGCAGAATATGTGAGCATCATCCTGTGTAAACCCCCTAACTCTAAGAAGTCCGTGGAGTACTCCTGAGCGTTCGTACCTGTAAACGGTCCCAAGTTCTGCATAGCGAAGGGGCAGGTCTCTGTAGCTTCTGAGATGGCTTTTGTATATTGATACATGAAATGGACAGTTCATGGGCTTTATTTCATATTCAAGCCCTTCTATCTCCATTGGCGAATACATGTTGTCACGATAAAAATCAACATGTCCTGTTTTCCTCCAGAGATCAAGCTTTGCAATATGAGGCGTGTAAAGAACCTGATAACCAGCTTTGTGATGTTCTTCAAGCCAGAAATTTTCAATTACCCTTCTGATCGAAGCCCCCCGCGGATGCCAGAGAACCAGACCGGCGCCAATATCATCATTCATACTGAAAAGGTCCAGCTCTTTTCCAAGTCTCCTGTGGTCTCTTTTCTTGACTTCCTCGAGAAAATCAAG
Source organism: Nitrospiraceae bacterium (assembly GCA_003599425.1). GTDB lineage: Bacteria > Nitrospirota > Thermodesulfovibrionia > UBA6902 > UBA6902 > SURF-23. Next base: position 15,353 of record QZKC01000010.1, read on the forward strand.
ATGTTTTTTCAACTCATCCTTTGTAGAGAACGATACACCGTATATACGCTGCAGCATCTTGTTCTTTTCATCACCCCTCCAGTAGGCTCCGGCAACCGACAGTAGTTTAAAAGCCTTCACCTTTCCTGTGGAATCAAGATGTGGCCCGCGACATAGATCTATAAATCCGTTCTCTTCATAAACAGTTACGGTGTCGTCAGGAATATCATGGATAAGTTCAACCTTATAAGATTCGCCATATCCCTGAAACAATTTTACGGCTTCTTCCCGAAGAAGTTCCTTCCTGATAAACGGTGCATCGTTTTTGATTATTTCCTTCATTTTTTTCTCTATCAGGGGAAGATCCTCCTGAGAAAAAGTGTAGTCACTGTCAAAATCATAGTAAAACCCATCCGGTATTGCTGGGCCAATGGCAAGCTTTGTTTGAGGGAAAAGCTCCTTGACTGCATGAGCCATGATATGGGAAGTGCTGTGACGGTATATTTCGAGGAAGTCTTTATCGTGATCCTGCTGTAGTGTGCTTATGGTATTAATCCTCCAAATTCAGGGTCATGATCTAATGTCATGTAGTAGTTTAAGTATTAGCGTGTCAATTTCAATATCTAACATCTGCCAATGGTAGGCGCGAGGGGGATTGAACCCCTGGCCTCTTCCGTGTCAAGGAAGCGCTCTCCCACTGAGCTACGCGCCTAAAAAAGACCTTGTTGATATTGAAAAATATTATAGATAATGTGTTTCTTTGTCAAGTAAGTAAACACATAAAAAGTCCCTCTGGATACTATACATACAGAGGGACTTTTGCGGTCAATTAAATTTTTACTACGTTGACAGCCTTGGGACCTTTGGGTCCCTGTTCAACATCGAAGCTTACAGCCTGGCCTTCGGCAAGTGTTTTGAATCCATTGCCCTGGATCGAAGAGTAGTGGACAAAAATATCGCCGCTCTCTTCGGAAGTAATAAAGCCGTAGCCTTTAGCTTCATTGAACCACTTTACTTTTCCTTCAGCCAACTTCTTTACCTCCTTATTAAGACTTAAGCAAAATAATAAATTTGCTTCTCTTAAAAAGGGCAATAAAAATTAAGTTTATTGCCCTTTCTTAATGCGGATAAAAACGTATAAATATAATGTCATCTATATATAGAAAATGTCAATAAAAAAATACATAAAAATAGCATGTTAGTAGAACTTGGTTGTATAAATGACCATCAGGGGAGGAACGTCATCAGATCTGACATGAGGATGTCTCTTGCCTACTATAAAACCTCAATCTGTTTTGGAGTGGAAATCAATTGACTTCTTTTTCATCTTCTCTATGAGTGTTGTTCTGTTAAGTCCCAGAAGACTCGCTGCCTTGCTCTTGACGCCTTTTGACATTTCCAGTGCCTGAACAATCATATTGTTCTCGATCTCATCAAGCATTGTGTTTAGATCTACTCCGTCTGAAGACAGGGACTGTGCTTTTGTGAAAACCTTTGACGCCTTGCGTTTCTCAAGGAATCTTTCTGGTAGGTCATCGGGAGTAACCTTATCACCTTCTTTTAATATGATGAGCCTTTCTATAAGGTTTTCTAGCTCTCGTACATTTCCCGGCCACTTGTATTCGCTAAGACAATACATAGATTCATGGGAAATTTCCGGAGGTTCTTTCTTCTTTCTTTTCGATATCTCGGCAACAAAATGCTCAATTAAAAGAGGAATATCTTCTCTCATTTTCCTCAACGGTGGCAGATGTATCGGAATTACATTCAGTCTGTAAAAGAGATCCTCCCTGAACATCCCTTCCTTAACAGCTTTTTCCAGATCCCTGTTTGTTGCTGCAATAATTCTAACATCGACTTTTATAGTCTTGATCCCTCCTACTCTTTCAAATTCCTTCTCCTGAAGGACCCGGAGCAGTTTCACCTGAAGTGAAGGAGCCAATTCTCCAATTTCGTCAAGAAAAAGCGTTCCATTGTTGGCAAGTTCAAAACGTCCTATCCTTGTATTTACAGCACCTGTAAATGCTCCTTTTTCATGTCCAAAGAGTTCTGACTCGAGTATATCTTTAGGTATCGCGGCGCAATTCAGGGGGACTAATGGATGACGAGACCTGGAACTGTTGTAGTGAATTGTTTTTGCCACCAGTTCTTTCCCGGTGCCGCTTTCGCCAGTAACGAGGACAGTGCTGTCCGTATCGGCTATTTTTTCGATGAATCTGATGACTTCCTGAATCGGCGCTGAATTTCCCATAATCTTATGGGTGCTGAATTTCTTTTTTAGTTCTTTTTTTAATCTGTTATTTTCTTCCTGAAGCCGGGATACTGCAATCGCTCTCTTGACTGCAATGTGAACATCTTCAAGGACAAACGGTTTTGTGATATAGTCAAACGCTCCGAGTTTCATGGCTTCAACCGCGGTGGGAACACTTGCATAAGCGGTTATCATGATGGAAGTTGTATCGATTTTTTCTGAGTCGATTTCTCGGAGCACATCAAGACCGTTCATGCCCGGCATCATGAGGTCGAGAAGCAAAACATCGAATTTTTCTGATTTTAATAGATTAAGACCGGCTTCTCCGTTGGACGCGGCAACAACTTCGAAGTCCTTGCTTGAGAGAAAATCTTTCAACAGCTCTCGGATAGACGATTCATCATCTATAACCAGAATGCGATACATGCAACTATATTGCCATATTACAAAAACAACGTCAACAGATTGACGGGTAAGATGAAATAATCTTAACATGCTGCTGTACAGGAAGAAATATGGAAGAGATACGTAAGACCAATTTATAAGAAAAGAACATAACTTCGTTATACCGTTTTTGAGTTTAAGCTATCTTGAAAAGTTTGATCAGGGATGAACCGTTTCTTCCCATTCCATTACTGATATGCGGTTACGGCCTTCTCTTTTAGCCCTGTAAAGAGCTTCATCTGTCTTTTTAATGAGGGAGTGGGGCGATTCCATTTCCACTTTGAATTCAGCTACCCCAAGGCTAATGGTGACTTTAATGAGATTACCGTCGAAATTATTTTCCTGATGCTCAATTGCTGACCTGAAACGCTCTGCAACTGCAGTTGCTGCCTGTATTCCCGTCTCAGGGAGTAAACAACAGAATTCTTCCCCGCCGTAGCGGGCCATAAAATCGACATTTCTGATAAGTGTAGCGACTCTTGAGCTGATTGACTTCAGAATAAAGTCTCCGCACTGATGACCATATGTATCATTTACTTTCTTAAAAAAATCTATATCAAACATAATAATACTGAAGACACCACCGTATCTCTTGTGCCTGTTAAACTCTTCTTTGAGTTTTGTTTCGAGGAATCTCCTATTGTAAATGCCTGTAAGGCCGTCTCTCATATTCATTTCAACAAGTTTATGCTCGTATACCGCAACTTCCGTCATATCCTGAACGTAAATAAACAAATTCGTTATTTCGTTGTTATCATTACGTAAAGGGCCCATCGCACAGCTTTGCTGCATATAATCAAACCTGAAGTCAGAGTAACTCGTCGTTTTGAACGGGAAAAGATAGTGATGCAATTTTTGCGAGAAGAAGCAAAAATTTCCGAACGTAAAAACTGATTTGCAGCTTCTGATGAATTTAGAATTGTTCAGATGAGGAAAGGAATTGAAAATGTCAGTGTTTATAATATCATTAACAGGGATCCCGCTGTGAACTTCCATCCATCGGTTCCAACCCTGGACTTTAAGGTCTCTGTCGAGGATAACAATGCCGAGATTTATTGCGTCAAATATCTGCTGGAATATCATTCGTATTGTGCGATAAAAACCCGCAACGCCTCCTTCATCCATTGTATGGAATCGTTACTTGTTATCAGAAATAAGAAACCGCTGACATTGCCTTCGGTAAAACTGAAATCCGTCTTTAAAACTATCGCGGTCTTATCCGGGTCAAAGTGGTTTTCAGATATTGCGTCATTATAAAACCTCTCAAGTATTATCATAGGGGGAGTGTAGGTCACAACATCCTTGAGCAGTTCGGCAAGTTTACCTACGCATGCTCCTATGATAATATTTCCAACTTCCATAAGAGTTTCACGTTCCAGTATCTCTATGGGATCAGATTCCAGACTTGTGTTCTCTCCATGCTGGAGCATTGTTATCAGCTCTTTTCCGGAGCCGGAGGAAAAAACCAGAAGAGCGTCTCCTTTAAACCGGCCCCAGAAGTTTTGTTCAACGATGCTTATGTTCCTGTAGTCTTTTACATAATTGAGAATATAAGACGGGAGATCTGTCACCTGCATAATATCAATAAATGGAACATTGAGCACTACATGTGTATCGATCACATCAGCGAGGTCTGCCGCTGATTTCCCAAAGGCAATATTCATTATCTCTTGCAGAATTTCTAATTCTTCGCTGGTAAATATCTGCTCTTCATGAGTTTCCATCATTATTCAACCTGTTGTAATGTATCCTGCGCCTTTAACAAGGCGACCTGAAGGTCTTCTTTTTTCAGGGGTTTCCTGAGCACCATATACGCTCCTGAATCAAGGACGGTTTTAATTGCTTTCAACTGGACATCAGCTGTCACCACAATGATAAGTGCATTTTTGTCATATTTTATTATTTCCTCTATCGCTTCATAGCCTGTCATGACGGGCATTGTTAAATCCATAAATGTCAGATCAGGAGAGATGCTTTTGTATTTTTCAAATCCTTCCTGCCCGTTACATGCTTCTTCAAATTCAAATCCCTGATCCTTGGGCAGGCAGCTCTTCAGCATTTTTCTTGCTATCGGTGAATCGTCAACAATCAGTATCTTCTTGATCATCGTATTGAGGCACTATTAATGGTATATTTTTTCATTCCATATTCAAATAATATTTGTGATAAAATATCTCAGAATCATGTCATGATATGTAACTTATATGCATTCATATCGGATTAAATGAAAAAAAACTTTAAAGAACTATCCCAGGACGAAATAATTCTTGTTCTTGAAGGACTTGGTCAAAAAAAATACAGGGCACGTCAGATTATCGACTGGATATATAAGAAAATGCTGAGCTCTTTCGACGAAATGACTGACTTGCCATGTGAATTGAGGGAAGCACTTAAAAAAACTGCGTACATAAGCAATCTTCATCTCCTTCAGGAACAGGAATCATCTGACGGCACCAGGAGATTTCTTTTTGAGCTGGAAGACAGACAAACAATAGAAAGTGTGCTAATCCCAAATATACGGGGGGAAAGCACATTCACTTTGTGTATTTCCTCCCAGGTCGGGTGCGCTGTGGGATGTGCATTTTGTTCGACCGGGAAAATGGGAATGCAACGGAACCTGAAAGCGCATGAAATTGTTGAGCAGGTCATGGCCGCCAGCAAAATTATTCATATTGAAAGCGCTTGCCTTAATGCGAATAAAAATAAAAGTGGGCGCATTACCAATATCGTTTTCATGGGAATGGGAGAACCATTAAACAATTTCAGTGAAGTTGTTACTGCCCTAAGAAAGATTACAGGTCTTTTGGGATTTTCAAAAAGAAAAATCACTGTATCAACAGCCGGCATTGTTCCTAAGATATATGAGTTTCCCCAAAAGGCGCCTGAAGTGAATCTTGCAATATCTCTTAACGCTACGACTGACGTGACCCGAAACAGGTTGATGCCCATTAATAAAAGATATCCGCTGAAAGATCTTCTTGAAGCTTGCAGGGTATTTCCGCTTTCACCCTACAGACGTATCACGTTTGAATATATTCTCATAGAAGGGATCAATGATTCAAGAGAAGATGCGAAGAGACTGGTAAAACTTTTACAGGGGATCAGATCAAAAGTGAATCTCATCCCATACAACCCCCCTTCCCTATCTCAGGAAAGCGCAGATCAACTGTTCAACCCGTCTTCTGACAGGACTATACTCGAATTTCAGAATGTTCTGCATAAAGCTGGAGTCACCGCGATCATAAGAAAAAGCATGGGTTCCGACATCTCCGCAGCATGCGGACAGTTGAAAGCTACTTATTCAATGCAGAGCGAACAATGAAAATCGTCTACGTTCCAATCAGGTTTCTGCCTGCCTGATACGCATCTTTAACCGCTGTGGGATGATGAAGTATCTCTCCTTTTGCGTCGACCCCCAGGAAAGACAGTGTTTCGTGCTCCTTAACGCTTATAGTCCTGAAAAATGCCTTGGCGCTTGCTTCAGCACATTGTGGCCCAATTTCCATTTTCATTCCGCCCACCAGCAGCAAGAGACCTTTCCTTCCCCATCGGCCACCCATGATATTTTTTTTCAAAAGATATTTTTCGCACCAGAAACTTTGACATCTGTCTATCATGATCTTTGTTTGTGCGCTGAGCGAAAAAAAGAATATGGGTGAAGCAAGAACGACCCTGTCGGCAGATTTGATAGCATCTGCGATTTGATCCATATCGTCGCGGTAAATGCATATCCCCGTATCATTGCAGCCTCCGCAATCCTGGCAGGGTTTGATGTTCATTACATTCAGGGAAAAAGTATCTACAGATAATCCTGCGTCTTCAATGCCTCTGATGGCCTCACGAAGGAGCAATTCAGTATTGCCATTTTTTCTCGGGCTTCCATTGAATGCAACAATTTTCATTTTTTAGAATTTATCCGGATGTGTAAATACAGGGCATGACTGCGACACAGGATGGTACTATATTGGGAGCTGCTAATCCTTATTGATAACTCTGATAAAAACATCAACCATCTGAGGATCAAACTGCTTGCCAGCACATTCCTTGAGTTCGCTAACTGCTTCTTTATGTGTATATGCCTTTCTATATACAGTATCTGTTCTCATTGCATCATAGGCTTCGGTAATGGCGAGTATCCTGGAACCATACGGAATATTCTCGCCTTTGAGCCTGTGAGGATAACCACTACCGTCAAACCGTTCATGATGGTGAAGAATGATCGGGAGTTCTTTATGAAAAAGCTTTGTCCGCTCGATGACCTTTACGCCGATATTTGAGTGTCTTTTTATGAGGTTGTATTCTCCTTCTGTGAGTTTGCCCTTTTTCTTCAGTATCTTGGAATTAACTCCAACCATGCCGATATCATGAAGAAGCGCCGCGTGTTTTATAACAGTTGCCTCATCATCTGACATTGACAGCCCCTTTATCAGTTTTTCGGAATAAAGGTTAACGCGGATCGAGTGTTCGTTGACGTAACCCCATCCGTTATTAAGTTCGCGTAATATCTTGTGAGCAGACTCTATGCACGTCTCCCTTATATTTTCATGCACATCTTCGAACTTTATTGTAAAATCCTTTATCTTTTTCTCTTCTTCCTTGATATGGATTGCTTCCTCAAACTCGGTCTCTTCGTATGTACAGACATTATTTCTGCCCCTCCATTTTGCCCGGTAGAGGGCCTTGTCAGCATTGGTAATGAGATTGTTATCTCCAGCAACATTATTATCTGAAGTCGATGATATGCCAATGCTTACGGTAACAGAATTACTAATGCCCCCTTTTTTGAAAGTATTGTTCTCGAATGCAGTCCGTATTCTTTCAGCCAGAATAAAGGCCCCGTCCAGATTTGTGTTAGGAAGGATAATGAAAAATTCTTCTCCGCCGTACCGGGCCACAAAGTCAGTGTCCCTCACCAGTTTTTTTAAGATCTCAGCGGACCTGGCCAGAACGAGGTCTCCGAACTGATGACCGTACGAATCATTGACCGATTTAAAATGATCGAGATCAAGCATAATGCAGGACAGCGGCTGTATATTTCTTTTTGCAGTCTTGTATTCATGCTTCAGTATTTCCTTGAAATGATTATGATTATATAAACCCGTCAGTCCATCCTTGATAGCCATGGTTTCAAGTTTTTTCAGAGATTCTTTTATGTCATCTTCGAGTTTCTTTCTCTGGATAGCCCTTCGAATAGCGCGGCTTAATGCAACAGTTTTGATTTCGCCCTGTGTCAGGTAATCATAAGCACCCTTATCCATTGCCTCAACCCCAAGTTTTTCTTCGCTCTCTTCGACAATTATTATTACCGGGGTTTCGAGTTTCCTTTTATTGATCTCATCGAACACTTTAAAACCATTAGTATCCGAAAAGGAATGTTTCATCAATACAAGATCAAACTTATTGCTGTCAGTTTTCTCAATGATATCTTTCCCGCTGCGTGCCACATCAAATTTATACTTCAGATCGTTTTGTGCCGTCAATGTTGATTTGATGGTATCGATCGTAGGATGGTGATTCTCTGCCAATAAAATGTGGATATTCTGTTTAGACATTCACTCAGATCCTTCCAGACAGGAACAAAAAATTATTTACTTACAGTATCTTATTATAGCTATTATTATTTTTACAATCAACTGTAAAATTACAGAACAGTCGGCTTTCACAATTGACAAAGGAAGTCTATTAAACATATCATTAAAACTTAATTTACTGGCAATACGATATCAATGTTATCGAAAGATTGTCAAGGGAAATATCATCAAAGAACTGTCAGATAAATATGTTTTTCGTAACGTTTAAATGAAGGTCGTTGACGGCATTGAAAACCTGAAAAAAGGTCTTCCCTACCCTGTTTTGACAATTGGGAATTTCGACGGTGTACATCTGGGCCATCAGGCTATTTTTCGCATGGTAATAAATTGCGCTAAAAGGCATGACGGTACATCGGTTGTTCTGACTTTCGTACCTCACCCGCTAAGGGTTATAGCCCCGGAAAGGGCACCAAAGCTCCTTACTACGTACAAAGAAAAAATTAAAATGATCGAAAGCTTCGGGATCGACGTTATCATTTGTACTCATTTTACAAAAGAATTTGCAGACATCCCTGCAGAAAACTTTGTCGTAGACATCCTCTGGAAAAATCTCGGGGTCAAGGAGCTCTTCATAGGTTCCAATTATTTTTTCGGTAAAGGAAGGAGGGGGTCTCCGGATATGCTGAAGAGCCTGGGTACACAATACGGTTTTACCGTCAATGTCATAGACGAAGTAAAAGTAAATCATGTGACGCCAAGCAGTTCAGGAATAAGGACCCTTATAGCTAAGGGAAAAGTTGATGAGGCGGCCATTCTGCTGGGAAGACTTTACTCTGTTGAGGGTATAGTGGTGGAAGGTGCAAAAAGGGGGAAAAATATTTTACACGTTCCTACGGCAAATTTACTGACTGCACATGAACTGCTTCCCAGTGATGGCGTCTATGCCGTCAAAGTCGAAATAGATGGAAAAATATACGGGGGAGCAACCAATATCGGGTACAACCCGACCTTTGAAGACAAGAAATTTAGTTTTGAGACACATGTCCTGGACTTTGCAGGAGAGTTGCTCGGAAAAACCCTGAAAGTTTTTTTTATTAAAAAGATCAGAAATGAAATGAAGTTTTCAAACGTGGACAAACTTGCTGTGCAGATACGAAATGATATACATGATATCAAGAACATTCTCCGTGATTACAATAAAAACCATATAGAAATTCTCAATGCTGATAGTTGATGTGGGTTGATCATGCATACAATTGGTCTTCATCAAGAATGAAGAACCTCTCTCCGGTAATGCCTGCTTGAGCTAAACTTCCTTTTCATAGTATTTCAGGTTAAAATATTTCTGGAGGACACGTAATGGAAGATCCAGGATCCGAACAGCGTGAAAGCATTGAGGTAAAAGAGAGGCAGGAATTAAAACCCCCGTCTTTTTATAATGTTTTCCTTTTGAATGACGATTATACTACCATGGATTTTGTTGTTCACATCCTGGAAAACATATTTCACAAATCACCCCCGGAAGCTACACGTATCATGCTTCACGTTCATAAGAACGGAAAGGGGCTTGCAGGCATTTTTACACGCGAGATTGCAGAAACAAAGATCGAAACAGTGCATGAGCTGGCCAGCCACAAGGGGTTTCCGCTGAAATGCACCATGGAGAAAGAATGATCAACAAAGAAATGGAATTATCTATAGAGGCAACCATAAGAGATGCTGAAGCTAAAAAGCACGAATACCTCACTGTCGAACACATTCTGTACGCCGTGCTCCATAACGATTGGGGGGCTGAAATTATCAGCAGTTGTGGAGGAGATATAGACAAGCTGAAGGGATCGCTGGAAGATTTGTTCCGCAAGATCATTCCCCTTCTGCCTGAAAATTCTGACTCCTACCCCCAGCCAACCGCGGCATTCAGAAGAGTACTGCAGACCGCTGTAGATCATGTGAGATCATCTGATAAAAAGGAAACAGACGCGGGTGATATTCTGGCGTCAATTTTCCTTGAAAAAGATTCCCCTGCAACGCATCTCCTAGAATCAGAAGGGATAAGCCGTCTCGATATTTTAAATTATATCTCTCATGGAGTAACAGAGCATACAATATTTACAAATGAGAATCCTCTTGAAGCAGAGTCAATGCCCAAAGAAAAGCAGTCCCCGGGTACTGACACTCTTAAACATTTTACTGTTGACCTTGTACAGAAGGCAGCAGACAACGGCATAGACCCTCTTGTTGGTCGTGAAACAGAACTGAAAAGAACTATTCAGGTTCTCTGCAGACGCAGAAAGAACAATGTTGTATTCGTTGGGGATCCGGGAGTTGGAAAGACCGCTATTGTTGAGGGGCTTGCACTAAGTATCCATAAAGGTGAAGTTCCCGACGCACTCAAAAAAGCGCGCGTTTACTCGCTTGACATGGGAGCATTGCTTGCGGGAACCAAATACCGCGGAGACTTTGAGGCCCGTCTGAAGGCAACCATCAAAAGCCTCGAAGAGATCCCTGATGCGATTCTGTTCATTGATGAGATACATACTGTTGTCGGCGCAGGAGCAACGAGTGGCGGCTCTATGGATGCCTCCAATATTCTGAAGCCGGCACTGAATTCAGGCAAGCTTAAATGTATCGGAGCAAGCACGTACGAAGAGTATAAAAACTATTTTGAAAAGGACCGGGCGCTCTCACGGCGTTTTCAGAAGATTGAGATACATGAACCTGATGTGACCGAGACATTCAGTATATTGAAAGGATTGAAGTCATATTATGAAAAATACCATCAGGTAAGATATACCGATGCTTCCTTAAAAACGGCAGCCGAGCTATCCGCCAAATATATCAATGATAAATATCTTCCCGATAAGGCTATTGATGTCATTGACGAAGCTGGAGCTCTTTTAAAACTTTCTCCTGTATACCCAGCGAAAAAGACCGTCGGACAGCGTGAAATTGAAGATGTCGTTTCAAAAATAGCGAAGATACCTAAACGAAACGTCTCCATGTCAGACATGGACAAGCTCAGGCATCTTGAAGACGATTTAAAATACACTGTCTTCGGCCAGGACGAAGCAATACATTCTCTTGCCTCCTCAATAAAGAGGTCGCGGGCCGGACTCGGTACAACCGACAAACCAATCGGTTCATTCCTGTTCGTGGGTCCGACCGGCGTCGGAAAGACAGAAGTTTCAAAAACAATTGCATCTGTTATGGGTATCCAGTTCATCCGTTTCGACATGAGTGAGTATATGGAGAAGCATACGGTCTCTCGTCTGATAGGTGCTCCTCCGGGATACGTAGGATTTGACCAGGGAGGGCTTCTTACAGATGCTGTAAGAAAACACCCGCACAGTGTTCTCCTGCTTGATGAAATTGAAAAAGCGCATCCTGACATCTTCAGCATCCTGCTGCAGGTGATGGATTACGCTACTCTCACCGACAACAACGGAAAGAAGGCTGACTTCAGGAATGTCATCCTCATCATGACTTCAAATGCCGGCACAACAGATATGAGCAGAGGTGTCATAGGTTTTGGAAACAGGGTAAAAGACACGCAGACAAAAGGAAGGGATGCGATAAACAGGCTGTTTAGTACAGAATTCAGAAACCGTCTTGATGCAATGATAACTTTCAACTCTCTTACGCATGAGATCATGAAAAAAGTAGTTGATAAGTTCATCTCAGAGTTACAGCAGCAGTTAAAGGCAAAAAAGGTTGTCATCGATGTTACCGCTTGTGCAAAGAACTGGCTTGCACATAATGGTTATGATCCCCATCTCGGGGCCCGGCCTCTTGGACGGCTTATCCAGAAGGAAATAAAAGATGCCTTGTCTGAGGAGATACTTTTTGGCAGGCTCCTGAAAGGCGGCAGTGTTCATATCGACATCAGCGATAACAAGCTGAGCTTTCAGTATTCATAACCTGTTTTCATAATGCCAATCTTCAGGTTGTCAAATGAACTTATCTTCCCGCCGCCTGACCTTGCTGAGGACAACGGACTTCTCGCAGTAGGAGGAGATCTTTGTGAAAAGCGGCTTCTTCTTGCCTATTCCATGGGGATATTCCCCTGGTATTCTAAGGGAGACCCAGTCCTTTGGTGGTCGCCTGACCCCCGTCTTGTTTTGTTAACTAAAAACCTGAAAATATCGAGAAGCTTGCGGCAGACTATCAGGAAGGGTTTATTCACAATTACTTTCGACTCAAGTTTTGAAGAGGTTATAAAGTCTTGCGCCTCCCAGCATTTACAGAAAGACGGGGATACATGGATCACACAAGACATGATTAAAGCATACATAAGTCTGCACCATTCAGGGTATGCACATTCAGTTGAAGCGTGGGTAGGGGGAGAACTTGCCGGAGGACTTTACGGGGTCTCCCTAGGTTCAGCCTTTTTCGGAGAATCCATGTTCACAAAGAGAACTGACGCATCAAAGGTTGCTTTCGCAACACTGCTTCAGCAGTTGATCAGATGGGATTTCACTCTCGTTGATTGTCAGGTGGCAACTACCCACCTGAAAAGTTTCGGCGCAGCAGAAATACTACGGAGTGATTTCCTTCTGCTTCTGGGCTCAGCACTTCAGTTACCGACAAAGAAAGGAAAGTGGAAGCTTGAGGAGACCGGTACCGCACTGTTTTGACTCAGGATTTCTGATGAGGAAACAAGAGAGCAAAAAATTATTCAGAATATCCCATATAGGCAGGAAGGCGTGAGATCCTTTTTTCTATCATAGTTACAAAGGATGTATATCTTGGATCTTCAACATTAATATATTTATGTTCGAATTGCTCCCGTGAAAGTTCTTCAGGCAGATCATGAATATCCGGGAAAAAAAGTGTTTCACTGACCGTTCCCGCCAGGACCGCCTGAACGTTCCTGGCCCTTGCGCTGTCAGTAGCGGTTTCAGCCAGACGTTTTCCCGCAAGATCGGCCGCAAGGTCTGCAAAGCTGAAACCGCTTCCGCCTCTCCTTGCATCCAGTAATTCTTTGAATTCACCAGCCGCTGCGGTTATGCCGCTATCTGAAACTATTTTCATACCGGCAGAAATAACAAAATGCAGACGCAGATCCGCCCTCCCTCCAAGCAGAACCCTTCGGTAACTTGATTTACGCCGGATTTTTCCATTTCCATGGCCGGAACCGATCAACTTTTCAAATCTGCTGTCCCCAAGGTAGACCGCGAGGGCAAGCAATGCCGCCTTATTTTCCAGTACAGGATCATTATTGTAAGAACGTTGTGTTGCAAGTTCAAAAAGAGGACCCATAAAATATGCTAAAGATATACTCTGCCCTTTCACTAAACGATCATCAAGCTCTGCCAGTTTGCCGCTATATATGCGAACTGTTTCAGGATTGCTGAGGGAAAGAAGAGGCATGGACTCACGAAGATCCCTGAACCGGCTCAGTATCTTTTCCTGTCGCTCCATAATATCCGGTATGGGACTGAGACTGAAAATGACCGCATTTTGATCTATAGAGACGGTTCTTACAGAATTGACGATCACGGTACCATTCTCATTTCCAAGAATAAGATCGAGCAAATAACGTATTATGAAAAGCGATGTCCTGCCGGGAATCTTAATTCGACCTATACTGACAGGAGAAATATGGAGTCCTGATATCGATGGATAGATATCAAAATGTATATTCACAAAGTTGCCTACAGGGTTATTCGGTAAACTAAATGTCAGAAAAGCGCTCAGCTTTTCCTGCGTGATTTCGGCATGGCCTCCGAAGCGTTTTATACCCCTTGATGCAACTGCCATAAGACTGTTGAGATCATTTTCAGGAGCAATGATGGTGATAGCTCCTGTTTTTTTCTGTCGATAAAATTTTTTCAGTACGCTGCCGGTAAACGCCTTTGTACGCTCTGCCATCTCTGGGTCGATAACATCTTTCCGGGAAACGGTTGGCGTATCCTCAACCGTCATGAAGACCAATACAGCGGGAACGATTAATAGAGATAGCAGGATCAGCAGAGATAAAATACGGAACAATCGCATAAGTGTGTTATTTATCAGTTAGTCGGTACAATATGGCCAAGATTTTCATATACATGTAAGAATATCATAAGCAGATGATCTCCTGATTTCAATGAGGTTGTATTTTCACAGCCGCTTATATTACTCTTATCGTATGAATGGGGGATATTCAATTAGCTTTCAATTTTCAACCCATATAGATTGAATTATCTGAATTATGTATAAAGAGTACTTTGGCCTCGAGGAAATGCCCTTTTCCATCGCTCCTGATCCCCGATATCTTTACATGAGCGAACAGCACCGTGAGGCGTTAGCTCATCTTGTTTTCGGTTTCAACAGCGACGGCGGATTTGTCCTCCTTACCGGTGAAGTAGGAACAGGGAAAACTACAATTTGCCGCTGCCTGCTGGACCAGATCCCGGAGAATGTCTCGATCGCCTTCATCATAAATCCCAAATTAACCGTTGAAGAATTGCTTGCCACGATCTGTGATGAGTTTGGGATACAATATCAGAAAGACAGTAAAAGCATAAAATATTATGTTGATATTATAAACAGATATCTCCTTGAAGCTCATGCAAAAGGTCACAAGACAATTGTGATAATCGATGAGGCACAGAATCTGAGTTCTGATGTGCTTGAGCAATTGCGCCTGCTGACTAACCTGGAGACCAATAAGGTAAAACTTCTGCAAATTATTCTGCTGGGCCAGCCTGAACTTCGTGATAAACTGTCCAGACCGGAATTGAGACAGCTTTCACAGCGCATCATAGCCCGCTACCATCTTGGACCTTTATCAGCGAAGGACGTTTCCTTATATGTCGTCCATCGGTTGACTATTGCCGGTGTTAAGAGGCAGCTCTTTACAAGTGCAGCAATTAGTAAACTGTACAGATCAAGCAGGGGGGTTCCCCGTTTGATCAATGTCCTCTGTGACCGTGCACTGCTCGGCGCCTTTGCCCTGGGCAAAAACCAGGTAACAGCTTCGATATTGATAAAAGCATCACGCGAAGTATTCGGGTTTTCTGCAAGTCAAGTTTATTTCAGAAAGGTTTCCGCATGGACAATGACTGCTTCGGTTGTCATTATCGTCGGGATTGTTTTTGCCGCAGGCTACTACAACAAAAAATCATCTTTTGAAAAAACAACCTCAGTTGTTCCCCAGCATCAGGAAACAAAGACAGGTCCGGGAAAGGAAAACCACGCATCTTTACAGCCTGCTGCAGATTCAGGAAAAGTAGAGCATATGAATGCAGACCTTTTACAGTGGACGGACTCCCTCCCTGTCAACGAAAGCAGAGGCCTTGCTTTTCAGTCCCTTTTCAGAGAATGGGGTCTGGAATATGACCCTTCAAAACATGGAGATGCCTGTGAATTTGCGAAGGCAAATGGATTACAGTGCTATGATCAGCGCGGCAACCTGAGAATATTGACTGTTTTAAATCACCCCGCAGTTTTAAGGCTGGTCAATAACAAGGGACAAGAGTTTTATGTCAGTATTGCCGAGATACAAAAAGACAATGTCACGGTTAAGACAGGCACACATTCCGTCAAGGTCAGCCTGAAGGATATTGAATCATTCTGGCTCGGCGCTTACAGCATGTTCTGGAAAGCACCGCAGCACTATCAAGGAGAGGTGAAGCCAGGTGACCGGAATATCTTGATCCCCTGGCTTGATAAACAGCTTGCATCTGTTCAGAACAGAACGTATCAGACCCGTAACAATACATTGTACGATGATGAGCTCGTTGAAAGTATAAAAAAATATCAGGTAGCGTCAGGACTGCTCCCCGATGGAATTATAGGACCACAGACGCTGATGCGTCTTTATCACGAAGAGAAAGACCATCCCCCTTTTCTTATAAAAAGGGCACAGGCCATCAGGAACTAAATATGTCATTTATACTTGATGCATTAAAAAAACTTGAACAAAAACGGCAGCGCGGTACAGTGCCTGATATTATGACCATTCATGTGCCGGAACATAAACAGCGGCACAAACGTCCAGCATTATTTTATCTGATTGCGGGAGCATTGATCCTTAATGCTGTTATACTGGGCTTATGGCTCTTTCCCGGAAAGCGGGGAAAGGAAAACACTGCATCCCTTACATCTTCAGTTAACCAGCATAACATACAGGATATCTCATCGTCTGGCCGGAAAGATTCTGAGGGCAAGAAGTCCCCGCCTCTGGGCATCACAGAACCAACAGTTTCAAATGAAAAATCGCATGACAACCTTGGTACATCTCAGAAAAAACCATCCGTGCAGCCATCAGGGAATGAAAAACAGAATATGCAGCATCATATTCAGGAGGCTGGGGAAAAATCAGTACAGGACCGGTCTTCTGATATTCCCACGCTGTCTGATAGCTATTCAACTCTCAATGAAAAAACAAATAATGCATTACGTGAGCCTTATTCCAATGGCACAGTGAAAAAAGAGATTGCTGCGCCCCTATCGCCCACTCCTGCTTTGAAAAAGCCTGAAAACAATAATGCGGAACCTCCGCAAAGCATTTATGAGTTGAGCCAGTTACCACAGACAGTCCAGAGTGAAATTCCGGCTATGACCATTTTGGGGCACATCTATTCCGACAGCTCATCTGCACGCATGGTCAATATCAATGGCAGCATTTTGCGGGAAGGTGATATTGCAGCTAAAAATATCCGGATAGAAAATATCACAGAGAATGGCATTGTTTTTAATTACAATGGGCTGCGTTTCCGCATAAGGGCTTTTTAATTAAGGCAGGGCGAAAGTACGAAGTTCGAGGGGGTGAACTTTTCCATACTTTCGCCCTTACCCGTTTATGCACTGACCGGGATGATTTATTCATCCTAATATTCACATACTGAATGAGAATGCAAAAGAAATACCAATGACATAACGCTATGATTTATATTGGTATTCAGAAGACAGCGATATGACCAAAATGTAAGTTTTCACGACGGATTCAACAAGGTGAAAAACAAAATAAAATTAAAATCCAATTAGTTTGAGATAAAAAAACACCTGTATGAAATATCATACAGGTGTCGCGCAGCCATACACTAAGAATGCCTCCGCGGCAAATCAACTCCCCTCGGAGGCATTCCCTTGATGCTTCACATCAACCTCCTACGTATCCGCCTGCTGAAAGTTCTGACTCTTTCATAGAAGGTTCTGAAGGAACAGATACCGTGCTCTCAACACCTTTCACATATTTGCCCCATTCCACTGGGCAAACCTTGGTGAATATCTCAAGTTTCCAATCGATCGTCTCAATGACCTCATTCAGATGTCTGCTGAATGTGTTGAGAATTTTCTTGTCTTTTCCTTCCATATTCTCTATCTCAGTCACGAATTCAACAAGTCGGGTCTTGATGTTATACAACTCAGCATAGAGTGAATCGCAGTAGCTGTTTATGTTCATATGTCTTGTGGCCATCATCGTGACCTCCTTTCCCAGGCTTATCTGTCTGCCTGTTCATCAGCCGTTATTAAACCGGCTTTCATCGTCTTCTAATTAAAAAGTACTCCTGTTTCTGACAAATGTCAATGCCTGCAACTCCCTGTTTATTAAATGATTTTAGAAAAGCCAAAGTGTAAATAATCCTGACCAAAATGTCTAAGAAACTACAATAACAAAATCAATTGATATATCATAAAGTTAGTCGTTTTTGCATATGTGATTTTTTGTTTGACAATAAAAAAACGATTATGCTATAAATGACAAACATTAAATGTTCCTTATAAGTCATGGAAAAAAGATCATCAGGCAGAATCCCTTCAAATCTAAAGATCAAGCTCTGCCTGGATCATGATATAAATACCGGTATCCTCTCCAACCTCTCAGATAACGGCATGCTGATCACCACAAAGGTGTGTTTCCCGCTAAAATCGCAATTTGAAATCTTGTTGCCGGTCGGAGAGGAGATTCTGAAAATTCCGGTAAGAGTAAGCAGGTTATTAAAGAAAAATGACGTCTATGACGGAATAGGCGTTGAACTCCTCGAGCCATCCGCGGCATATCTTGAATTCCTTGAAAGACAATCAATGCTGTACCAGATCAAGGAAAAAAGAAAGAAGACATTCAAATGCTCAACCTGCAGCCATATAACTTTCAAACAGGCCCCGCTGCACTGTCCTTTCTGTAAGAGCGCTATAGATGATTTCATTGAAAATTCCGGAGAAGTTAATATGCTGGAGGATTACACATCACTTACAGATTTTGAAAAAACACATTTCCCTGTTATCAATATTGCAAAGGGATCAGTCCCAGAGATGAAAGATAGAGGCATGCATGTTCAAATAAAGGTTGGAGAATTCCCGCATAAGATGGACATTGACGACCATATTGCGTTCATAGATCTCTATTTTAATGATTTCAGCCTAAGCAAAAAGTGTATCGCACGGTTACATCTGAACTGCCAGATCATAACTCCCATAGCATCTTTCAGTTTTCATGATGCGTGCTCAGGTGCCCTTACTGTTATCAGTAATTGTACCGCTCACGGCAGCTGGATGACAGAGACCACCATCTAAGCTCTTCAGTTATTTTTCCTGTAAAACAGAGCCTTCATAAACTAAAAACGGGACATTATTTCCAACGCAATATTCCTGAATATATTTTTCTGAGGGTATCTCATAAACGGCACTATACCCAGAACAGGTCTGCCGGATAATTTTTCTATCATACGGGGATTCGTTTTTAACGAAACATCTGTTGCTGACTTTGAGGTATTGTTTACAATAACTCCTGTCACGTCTATCCCCATGCTTTGCGCTGCTTTAATGGTTAGCAGTGTATGATTGATCGTTCCGAGCCCCGCGCGTGCTACGATAGCGATCGGGAGGTTAAGGTCTTTTATGAGGTCCAGGAAGAGATATTTTTTATATACTGGCGCCATTATCCCCCCTGCCCCTTCAACGATCATTACATCGTATTTGCATGAAAGCTGTTTGTATGCGGACAGGATTTTATTTTTTTTGATGACTGTCCTTTCCAAATCAGAAGCCACCGCTGGAGCAAGAGGTTGCCTGAACCTGTATGGGTTAACAAGATCAAGAGATTCATGTATACCGGCAGATTGAACAAGTTTCAAGGCATCTTCAGGAACGAGTTGCCCTTTTCTGGAAATGCATCCTGTCTCAATGGGTTTCATGGGACAAACAGCATTTCCTGCTGCTCGAAACGCTATTATAAGACCCGAAGCCACAAAGGTCTTGCCAACCCCTGTATCAGTGCCTGCTATGAAAATCCCTTTACTCATAACACTCTGCTATCAAGATTAAATATCTGTCCCGTGACCCCGGTCGTTTCTGCAAGGCAGCAGATAAATTCGGCAACAGCATCGGGGGAGGCAAATTTTTTCAAGAGGCTTTCATTTAAAGCCTTTTCTTTTGCTCCATCGGATGAATTTATTCCCATGTCAGTAAGCATATAACCTGGCAGGACCGCATTGACCATGATATTGTATTCACTCAATTCTCTGGCTGCTGAAAAGGTCAGTCCTAAAAGACCAGCCTTTGATGCTGCATACGCAGACAGACCGGCCTTACCCTTTAATCCTGCAATAGAAGATATGTTTATGATATGTCCATTTTTCTGTTCTGTCATATAGCGAGAAGCAGCACGCATGAAATTGAAGGAGCCTTTCACATTGATTTCAAGCATTTCATCGAAGTCTTTTTCAGATGTCTTCAAGAGAAGAGACTCTTTTGTCATCCCTGCGTTATTCACAAGTACATCGATTCTGCCCCATCTCTTTATCACTTCGTTGACAAGCGCAGTTACTTCTCCGGAATTCCTCACATCTGCTCCAAGCAGTAAAGATTCCTTTATCAAAGAGGCGACCTGAAGCGCTTCCTCTTTTCTTTCTTTATAATGAACAACGACCCGATACCCTTTTTTGCCAAATGCAACAGCAATGGCGCTTCCAAGCCCTCTTGATGAACCTGTGATCAGACAGACCATCCTGCTAATCCTTTTTCATCTCTGAAAGCCTCTCTCTTGCCTTTGCTGCATATCCGCTCTCAGGGTACTTCTTTATAATGTTTTCATAGAGCTGCATCGCGTGCGCCCTGTTGTTCTGCAGTTCCTCAAATTGTGCGGTCTCAAACATCTCTGCCGCACTGCCGCCTGAACATCCTGATAACACAGAAGTGATTATCAGCAGAAGAATGGTCAATGCTTTTTTCATGGATCCCCCTTCAGTCAATTTATTTTAATTTCCGCATAACATCCAGAAAACTGTCAATATCATGCCTGGTATGTGCGGCAGTTACCGACAAACGTATCCTGCATTTTCCTTCCGGGACAGTTGGCGGCCTTATGGCAGGCGCAAATATCTTCTCTTTGTAAAGGGTTTGTCCTGCCTTCAGCGAATCTTTAATCTTGCCGATCAGAACAGGAATTATGGGGGTGTTTGAACTGAGGGTATCATAGCCAATACTGTTTAATCCATCAAATAACATCTGCCGGTTATTCCACAATGTCCTTCTCCTGTCTGCGGAATCGAATTCAACGAGGTCTATTGCTTGTATGCACGCCTCTGCAATTGCAGGGGGAAGTGAAGTCGAGTACATGAAGCTTCTTGCCTTGTTTGCAAGCAGATGTATTAGATCTTTTGGCCCTGCAACAAAAGCGCCGAAGCAACCTAACGCCTTGCTCAATGTCCCCATCTGAATAACATGACCTGTTTTCTTGATATCAAAATGTTCGAGTCCTCCTCTCCCGGCCTTCCCAAGCACCCCTGTGCCATGGGCGTCATCAATCATCAGGAGAGAATCGTATATTTCGCAAA
This sequence comes from Nitrospiraceae bacterium, assembly GCA_003599425.1. Taxonomy (GTDB): domain Bacteria; phylum Nitrospirota; class Thermodesulfovibrionia; order UBA6902; family UBA6902; genus SURF-23. The sequence goes on from QZKC01000010.1 coordinate 36,322, forward strand.
GTGAAAGTATTTCATGGAGAGGAGCGATATCTCCATCCATGCTGAAAACAGTGTCGGTTATCGTCAGGCGTCGTCTGATGTTTTTTAAACTCAAACTTTTCTTCATGAGCATTTCGAGATGGTCCAGGTCGTTATGTCGGTAAATTTTTATCTTTGCTCTTGAAAGCCGTATACCATCGATAATGCTCGCGTGGTTTAGTTCATCGCTAAAGATGACCGTTTCACTATCCGCTATTGCAGGAAGGACCCCCGTATTTGCTGCATATCCCGTATTGAAGACCAGTGCTGCTTCTGTTCTTTTGAATTTTGAGATACGTTCTTCAAGGTTCTTGTGTGAAGAGAAAGTACCGCTTAAAAGCCTCGACGCTCCAGATCCCAGGCCAAAGTTCTTAAGTGCCTGTATGGCTGCATGAACAATCTGGGGATGTCCTGACAGTCCGAGATAATCGTTAGAAGAAAAATCAATGTATATCTGTCTGTTTATTGAAATCTTTGAACCATGAGACGATTCAACACAGGCGGGCTTCCTGAGGAGGTTTTTCTTTTTCAGTTGTTCAAGCTCTTCACCAAACTCCTGCACTTTTTTAAACTCTAAGTTTTACGATCATTTTTAGATGCCTTCACGTTCATCCGGAGCCCATATATATTTATGGATCTGCAACTGTACCCTGACCTGAAGGTTGTCACTCAGCACCCAATGTACCAGCGACTTTGGAGAAAGAACTCCATAGGCAGGAGACATGAGGACATTGTCAAACTTCTCTGTAAGCTTATTGCCGTTGATCACGTCTTTTGCCCAGATATAGTCCGACTCATCCATGAGGACAAATTTTATCTGATCGGTCCTTTTCAGGAATTCAAAGTTCTTTGGTCTCATCCTCTCGCTCATGCCGCTCTTCGGGGTTTTGTAATCCATGATGATGTTAAGCCGTTTATCAAGGCATCCGATGCAGATCGAACCGTTGGTTTCAATAAGGACCTCGTAACCCGTATCCAGAAGTGTCTTTATCAACTGAGGTGTTTCTTCCTGCAGGAGCGGTTCTCCGCCAGTGAACTCGACGTGTTTCACTCCGTATTCTTCGATCTTGGTTATTATGTCTTCATCAGAAAGATCCCGGCCGTTATAATAAGCGTAATTGGTATCGCAGTAAGTACACCTCAGGTTGCAGCCGGCAAGTCTTACGAATGTGCAGGGAAGCCCTGCATAGGTGGATTCACCCTGTATGCTTTTGAATATTTCATTGATCTTCAGCATAAATATATCCATATCATACCATGATGGTCGTTGACAATTGCAAGACTTTACTATGGTATAATCTTTTCAAATGACAAAGAAAATTATTCTAATCACTTCTTTGCTCCTGTGCATGTTTTACTTTGCCATGCCTGCGTCTGCTGATATCATAGTTATAGATATCGACGGGGTCGTAAATCCAGTCATGTCCGAATTCATTTCCAGAAATATTGATGACGCCGTTAAAGAGAAGGCAGAGCTTCTTGTTATCAGGCTTGATACCCCCGGCGGGCTTGATACCTCGATGAGATCCATAGTAAAGAAAATTACGGCAAGCAACGTCCCTGTTGCAGTGTATGTCTCGCCAAGCGGGGCCAGGGCCGCATCTGCAGGAGTATTCATTACGATCTCAGCTCATATAGCTGCAATGTCCCCGGGAACCAATATCGGAGCTGCTCATCCTGTGGGAGTAGGCAATAAAATGGATAAAACAATGGCTGAAAAGGCTGTCAATGATGCATCTGCATATATAAAATCAATAGCTGAAAAAAAGGGACGGAACGCTGAATGGGCTGAAAAAGCGGTGAGAGAAAGCGTTTCCATAACCGAAAAAGAAGCCCTGGATTTAAAAGTCATCGATCTTGTTGCACCGGATTTGACCGCACTGCTGAATGCCATTGACCAAAAAGTTGTGGAAACATCTGACGGCAAACACACGCTAAAAATAAAAGAGCAGAAGATCCGTTATAAGGAGATGGGTGTCAGGCACAAGATACTGGACTTTATCAGCGATCCGAATGTGGCCTATTTGCTCATGCTCCTCGGCTTTTATGGCATATTCTTTGAGATGACGAACCCGGGTGCGATATTCCCCGGAGTTTTCGGCGCCATATCCCTGATCCTCGCTTTCTACTCATTTCAGACCCTGCCGGTAAATTATGCAGGACTTCTTCTGATCATTCTCGCCATAATTCTCTTTATTCTTGAGATCAAGATCACTTCCTTTGGAGTTCTCACTATAGGAGGCATAATCTCGATGACGATAGGTTCAGTCATGCTTTTTGAGTCCCCCTTCCCATTCCTCAAACTCTCTTTCAAGGTCATTCTTCCTGCAGTATTGATTACATCCCTGTTCTTCTTCCTGACGGTAAGGCTTGCCTTAAAGGCATACAGGCAAAAACCCGTGACAGGAGCAGAAGGGCTTGTCGGACTTAAAGGTACCGTTAAGACTGATATTGACCGTGAAGGACTGGTTTTTGTTCATGGGGAAATCTGGCAGGCATACAGCGATGAACCTCTCAAGTCCGGCGAAAAGGTCATTGTTGAAAAGGTTGAGAACCTGAAGATCAAGGTCAGGAAAATCTGATATTTCAAAATGCCCCCGAGGCCATTTTACCATGCACAGAAAACCAATATAAGCCTGTTTTTCACTCTTGAACTTAAGAAACAACTATTGTAAAGTATTCTATGCATAAGGCGGTTGCGATCATTCCGGCAAGATTTCAATCAACCCGCTTCCCCGGGAAACCCCTTGCTACCCTCAAAGGAAAAATTATCATACAGCATGTATATGAACATGTATCATCCGCCAAACTCGTAGATTCAGTATTTGTTGCGACAGATGACCATAGGATTTTTGATGCCGTAAAATCATTCGGGGGAAAGGCCATAATGACATCACCGCTCCATGCCAGCGGGTCAGACAGAATAGCAGAGGCAGCAAACGGTATTGAATGTGATCATATCGTTAATGTACAGGGAGACGAACCCTTCATAAGGCCTGAAATGATTGATGATGTAATTGAACTGTTGTACAATGATGACAGAGTTTCTATAAGTACGCTGGCGAAACAGATAACTGACATACGTGAAATCATGTCCCCGCATATTGTAAAAGTAATAATGAACAGCGAGGGATTTGCAATGTATTTTTCACGGGCGGCCATCCCTTTTCACAGGGATGCCTGGGAATGCGAAACATTTGAAAACGGGATGCGGATCACATTGGCACCTGATGAAGCCCTTATGCGGGGCCATGTCTGTCATAAGCACATCGGTATATACGGTTTCAGAAAAAGCACTCTCAGTACCTTCACCTCCCTGGAAGAAAGCAGGCTTGAACGGATTGAAAAGCTTGAGCAGTTGAGGGCGCTTGAAGCCGGAATGAGGATAAAAGTAAAAATCACTGAACATGATACATTCGGAATAGACACCCTTGAAGATCTAAGAAAGGCTGAGGAATGGCAAAATATATCTTTGTAACCGGCGGAGTTTTATCTTCTCTCGGCAAAGGGATTGCTGCATCCGCTGTGGGCGCTCTCCTTGAGGCACGGGGAATGAAAGTAACCATTCAAAAACTGGACCCTTACATCAACGTAGATCCCGGAACGCTCAGTCCATTCCAGCATGGTGAAGTCTTTGTGACCGATGACGGAGCGGAGACGGACCTGGACCTCGGGCACTATGAAAGATTTACATCAACGCGCATGTCGCAGAAGAACAATTATACAACCGGGAGGATCTACTACAATGTCATCCTGAAGGAGAGAAGGGGAGATTATCTTGGAGAGACTGTACAGGTCGTTCCTCACATAACTGATGAAATAAAAAATTCCATCAAGGCTGTCTCTGAAAATTATGATATCGTCATCGTTGAAATCGGGGGTACGATCGGTGATATTGAGAGCCTGCCATTCCTTGAGGCTATCAGACAGTTCAGATATGATGTCGGAAGAGAAAATGTCATTTACATACACCTCACCCTGGTTCCTTATATAAGCACGGCAGGTGAGCTTAAATCAAAACCAACCCAGCACAGTGTCAAGGAATTACGGGCTATCGGTATTCAGCCTGATATTCTGATATGCCGTACCGACAGGCCGCTTTCACAATCAATTAAAAAGAAAATAGCCCTGCATTGCAACCTTGACATTGAAGCGGTCATCGCTGCGCGCGATGTGGAATCCATCTATGAAGTTCCAGTGGCCCTGCACGATGAAGGCATTGACAGGCTCATAGCCAAGAAGTTCTCTCTAAATTCAGGCGAACCCAATCTCTCGAAATGGGAAAATGTCATCAGGAAGTTCAAGGATCCTGACGATACCGTCACCATAGCAATATGCGGGAAATATGTTGACCTCAAAGATTCATACAAGAGCCTTATGGAAGCACTCATTCACGGTGGTATCGCAAATAGCGTAAAAGTTGAGCTTCAGTGGGTCGACGCTGAAAACATAGAGAAATCCGGGGCTGATAAGTATCTTGCCGATGTCGACGGGGTCCTTATCCCAGGAGGTTTTGGAGAGCGCGGGATCGAGGGAAAGATAGATGCCATAACCTACAGCAGGATGAAAAAGATACCTTTCCTCGGCATTTGCCTCGGCATGCAGTGCGCTGTCATCGAGTTCGCACGAAATATCTGCAGGATGGAAGGGGCCAACAGCACCGAGTTCGATAAAAATACCCCCTACCCTGTTATTTATCTTATTGAAGAATGGTATGATTTCAGAAATCAGACCATTCAAAGAAGGGACATCAATTCGGACAAAGGCGGCACCATGAGGCTTGGTGAATATCCCTGCGTTCTTGATGAGGATTCATTGGCATTCAAAGCATATGGCAACAAGGAAATACACGAAAGGCACAGGCACAGGTATGAGTTCAATAACAAATACAAAGAGACCCTTGAGAAGAATGGCCTGAAAATAAGCGGGATGAGTCCTGACAAACAACTGGTGGAGATCATAGAGATCAAAGACCATCCCTGGTTTTTCGGCTGCCAGTTCCATCCCGAGTTCAAATCAAGGCCTGTTGAGCCGCATCCTGTGTTTAAAGCATTCATAGGCGCTGCGTTCAAGGAAAAGAAACTTCTTTTTCAAAATCCCAACATAGATATGGAGGTTGTTAATGAGTGAGATCATCGGCGTGAATGCAAGAGAGATCCTTGACAGCAGGGGTAATCCGACGATTGAAGTGGACGTTATGCTCGAAAGCGGGGCATTCGGAAGGGCCGGAGTCCCTTCAGGGGCGTCAACCGGACAAAAGGAAGCACTTGAACTAAGAGACAGGGAGAAGCGCTACAATGGGAAAGGCGTACAGAAAGCGGTAAGGCATGTCAATGAAAAGATCGCTCCACGTCTCATCGGTATAGAAGGAAGCGACCAGGTTTATATCGACAACCTTATGATCAAGCTTGACGGTACAAAGAACAAAAGCAAACTCGGAGCAAATGCGATCCTCGGTGTTTCGCTTGCAGTTGCAAAGGCGTCTGCCATGGAGGCAAATCAGTCTCTCTATAAATATATTGGAGGGGTAAGCGCCTGTGAACTCCCTGTCCCGATGATGAATATCCTGAACGGCGGGGCACATGCAGACAACAACCTTGATATTCAGGAGTTCATGATAATGCCTGCAGGAGCGCCTGATTTTCGCGAAGCCTTGAGAATGGGTGCTGAAATTTTTCACAGCCTGAAAGCTCTTCTGAAATCAAAAGGGCTGAGCATCTCCGTAGGTGATGAAGGAGGTTTTGCGCCAAATTTAAAATCCAATGAAGAGGCTCTGGTCCTAATTATAGAGGCCATAAGAAAAGCGGGATACTCTGCAGGTAAAAATGTATTCCTCGCCCTTGATGTGGCCTCATCCGAACTTTATGAGAACGGGAAATACAGGTTTGAAGGCAAAAAAGTCAGCTCCAGGGAGCTTGTCGATTTTTATGAAAAACTTATTTCAAAATATCCCATTATCTCGATTGAGGACGGGCTCTCTGAAAATGACTGGAAGGGCTGGGAAGACATGACAAAGAGAATAGGGAAAAAAGTGCAGCTTGTCGGAGATGATATTTTCGTGACGAACAAGGAAATCTTTTCAAAAGGTATCGGAAAAAGTATCGGCAATTCCATACTGATCAAACTCAATCAGATAGGAACTCTCACTGAAACTCTCGAAGCGATTGAGATGGCAAAAAGGGCCGGATATACAGCAGTCGTCTCTCACAGGTCAGGTGAAACAGAAGATTCGACAATCGCCGACCTCGCAGTAGCAATGAACACAGGACAGATCAAAACCGGCTCTCTCTGCAGGACTGACAGAGTAGTAAAATATAACAGGCTCCTGAAAATAGAGGAAGAGCTTGGCGAGGCTGCGGTATATAAGGGAAAGAAGGTTTTTTATAACCTGAAATAAATAACAATGTACAAGACTTGAAATGCGCAACAAAAGAAAACAGCAGGTTACAGACAACCGGAAAAAAAGACACCTTGTTTTTGTGACACTCGGCATTCTGGTCTTTATATATCTAACATACAGTCTCATTGCCGGAGACAGCGGTTTGCTCAGATATATTGAGCTCAGAAGCAAAAAAGAGAAAATGCTTGCGGAAACTAACATAATAAAAAAACAGAATGAGAACGATTCAGAAGAGATAAAAGAACTGCAGAAAGAACCGGAACTTCTCGAAGAGCATGCACGGGAATACGGACTCACCAAAGAAGGCGAGTGGGTCTTTAAATTTGAGGACAAAAAATAATCAATCATGTACGAACTAATGATAGAGACGAGTTTCTCTGCTGCGCACCAGCTCAGAGGATACAAAGGGAAATGTGAAGGACTGCACGGGCACAACTGGCGGGTACAGGTGATCGTGTCCTCCGAGAAACTTAATGATATTGGCATAGTCATTGATTTTCACGACCTGAAATCAATAACCAGGGAGGCAATCTTTCCTTTGGACCATTCTTTCCTGAATGATATCTTCCCTTTCACCGAAATAAATCCCTCATCAGAAAACATCGCAAAATGGATATACGATACCATCAGAAAAAAGATACATGGGGAAAACTGTACGGTCTCGTCAGTTACAGTCTGGGAAAATGATACGGCATCAGCGACGTATTATGAGTAAGGCCAACAAACGGGAGTTAATTAGTTTTTATCCTGCTTTTTAATAGCTTTTTTTTCAGCAGTTTCGATCTTTACCCTGACAGGCATAGTTAGTGTTCCCCCGTGGTCGTCGTTAACTGCTACCTGCACATCTTTAAATCCATCAAGTCCCGGAGGTACTTCCCACGTAAGTAATCCCGTAGCAGAATCGATTGTCATGCCCTCCGGGCCCTCTTTCAGAGTATATGTGAGAGTGTCTTCATCAGGGTCAGTTGCTTTTATCTGATACGTATAGGTATTGCCGTCAAAACTGAATTTGTCGTTTTGGATGCTGACAGGCGGTAAATTTAATACCTCTTTGTTTAAGGTGATTGCTTTGCCAAATGATTCACCATCATAGGGAGTTATCTTGACAGATATTCTGTCACCTCTTTTTATCTGAATATCTATGCCCCTATTGTTTCCAGATGAATCACCGTTTACACTCCATTCATACTCCAGAGATACGTCATCCCCATCAATATCGCTCCCTTCAGCATCCACATAGAGCCTGTCACCAGGTTTAAAAATCTCAGGCATGATCTTAACCCTGTTCAATTCAGGTGGAGTATTTTTTATCATGACGGTATTGGAGAAAATCTCACTGTCGCTTATTGTCACCTTTGCCTGAACCATATCACCTCTTTTTGTCTCTGCGACAATGAATTTCTCTGGTGATAATTGTGAAGCAACCGGTTCATCATTCACAAGCCATTCTATCTCAGCATCCTGAATATTGAATCCCTTGGCGCTAAGTGTCAAAGTTGAACCGCGGGTCGCCGCAGAAGGATTGACATCTATTGAATAAGAACTGTCATCAGCGGCATGTGATGTTCTGGAAATGCCTGGGGTGCTCTTCTCCGATATGCTTTTCTTATGGGTCTTATCCTGATGTTCGCCTGAACAAGCGATTAAAAAAAAGAAAAAAGTAAACAATATCAACTTATTCATGAGGGTCCTTCAATTTCACACATCTTCTTCTTTTACTGTAGAGCATACTGCAAATACATAGTGAATTTAGTATTGATACAAGATCGAATATTTAGCCTGTTCTATCGGATTATTTATGTTTTTAGCATCTATTTCGATTGTGTAGAGATAAGGAATATTCATCACAGTCACATCACCTGGATTTGTTATGACTACGCCGGTTTTTATCAATTCCTCATCATTTCCGGAGTTGCCCAAAACTGTATCTACAATCTTTGAATAGACCGAATAGGCAGGGCCGGAACCAAGCGTAAATATCATATCGTAAGTACTAGGATCCGGGGTTGGATATGTAACCATATTAAGGGAACTGCTGCAGGATGTGTCCCAGTCACCCGTTGCCGTGTTAAGTTTTTGGGTCAGACAATTTCCCGGAGCTGTAATTGCAAAGGGAATGCTGTTACTTTCTAAATCAGTTTTTAGACTGGTAGTTTCTCCTCTGGAGGATAGTACCTGATAAACAATATCTCTACCGCTTTTACCAGCTTCAAGCGCGGTCTTATATCTTTTCTCTATTCCAGATACCTGCGTCCCTGAAGTCACCATATAAATAAGTCCTGACATGAACACGAGGGAGATAAGTGACAAGATCAAGACCATGACGAGGGCGATACCCCTGTTATCGCGTAAAATATAAATGCTATTTAGAAGAAGTTCAAAAGTTTTTATTTCTGAATGCTTGTTTGTGATAAGTTTCATTTTCACCTCAAATTATCGGTATTGACTGATAACGTAAATACTTTCCACCTGTAATTAAGGTAATCAGTTATACCGGAAACAGCAAAGTCAAAATCCCGTCCAAATACAGCCGTGCTCCCGACACGGATACACGTATCACAAGCTTCGGCAGTAAAATTATTAAAGATAAAATTCGAATCCTTCTGGCCTTCATGGGCAAGAATATAAACCCTGATTTCGCGAAGCTGGTCTCTTATCTCATGTGCTTCAATAATTCCGTCGCCATCGGTGTCAGTAAGAGTTGATAAATCGTTATGGGAGACTCCCGTGTCATTGCGATAAACAACCTGCATGTCGGCAACGCAGTCAAGAAGAGGCGTCTCGTTAAATACATTTGCGTCAGCAGTGTTATGATTGAGAGTCGCCTTGATGAGAACACCTGTTCCGACAGCACACCTGGGTGAGACATTATCTGTTGATATGTAATAATCCGACCTGTTGAACGGTGCTCTGAGCGAGTTTGCCGGATTGGCATCGGAGATGCCATATACCAGACGGACATCCGTATCTTCAGCAGGGGCATATGCTGATACTGTACTATATGATGTGTGATATGATCCGCCGTTCACGAGCAAAGAGCGCGAGTTCGACTCAGTAGATCCCGGTGAAATGACTATTGACCTGTCTGAATTATAAAGGTCATCTGAATGCAAAGACCAAGTCCTCACATACGGGAAGGTTGATGATAGCCGTGTGTTTTTCCCTGCTGCCCTGTCGCTTGAAACACTTGCCGATTTAATAACCAGGTAATCGGACCCGCCTGCACCATCTCCGTTGCCGCTCCTGAATGCACTTGGCGCATTGTTCGGAGCATCATTATATATAGCGGGATCCGGAACTGCGCCAGTGATTGGAGACTCATTGTACCCCGGGACATTATCCCAAAAGTTATTATCAGCGTTTGTATCAGCTACACTATTTTCATCTACATTCCAGGGCAATCCCAGGCCTGCATGTTCAATATCCTGACGGAGCAGGTTCAGTCCGACTATTCCCTCTATATTGGTTTCCGCGATCTTGGACTGCTGTTTGAACTGCGTCAAAAGGTTGGTGAATATCTGTGAGGCCGCTGCTATGGCAAACACGAAGACAACCATTGTTATCAAAAGCTCAATTAGGGTAAATCCACCTTGATATTTACTCCCGTCCCTTTTTGCCAAAGGAGATACAGAGATGTCTGATTTTCGAATACAGATCATTTTCACCTGATCTTTCATCGTCTCCTCATTATCATTCTCAGTGAATGGGTGTACGGATCGCCATTTTCTGCAGTCTTTTCTTTCCAATCCCATGTTATGTTTATATCAACCTGTTTATTATCACTATTGATGTTGGTTACTGTTCTATTAGCCGTGAAAGTGAAACCTGTTATATTTCTCAAATTCCTTGGTGGAGGTGAAACATCTGTGGTTCCTTCCAGAAGGTTGTCAAATTGAGTATTCCTTGCTTCATTCATTCGCATTTCCGCAATATTGAAAGCTTCGTCACGAAGTACATTTACCATATTTGCATCAATGCTCAATAGTGCTGTCTGCATAAGGGCAAGAAAAACCAGAAGCAACACTACGAGGGCTATGAGGACTTCAATAAGTGTTAATCCTTTCTTATCTTTCAACGCAGTTTGCCTCACTGCAAGCCCCTCCTTCTGAAATCGGTGTTGTTAATTTACCCATCTTGATCCTCGTCTCCAATATGTCAATGCAGTCATAATCCGCATTTGCAATTGCATTGTTGCAAATAGTCATGTCTACACTCGCAATCCCTCTTGAATCAAATTCGATTTGAGTTTCACCCAAATCACTCCATGTTACAGGATAGTTTGCGTTTAAATCCTTCTGTGACACCAGCGTGTCTGTTGCAGGGTCAGCATTTCCATCTCCATCACCGCCGGGTATAGAGTTATCGTCGTCATAAATTGAATACTGAGTTGCTGCCAAATTAACGAAACGCATCCTGTTTTGCTGCATAGCGTTTAATTGTGCATTAATTAAATCCATATGCAGGTTTTTGATCTGTCTCTCAACATTGTAGCCGCTGTTCCACCCCTGGAATGAAAAAGAGAGGCCCGCGGCAAGTATACCGATTATGGTAACAACTATTACAAGTTCTATGAGTGTTACTCCTTTATTACCCAAGCTATCTCTCCCTTATGTGTACAGTCCTTTTTATGGGCGGAGGAGGCGACAGGATAGATAATCCCTGTGAAGTCGGGGGCAACCCCTCCATGCTGGAGGTCCTTCTGCCGTCTTTCTCAGTAAAAGCGGTGGAAAGATCTACCTGCTCTATAGAGGCAGTAGACACCTGCAATATGGCCATTCCTTTCAAAGCAGCAGCCGCAGAGCCTCCCGTATTGTAGTCCAATGCCCATATGAAGCTCTTTCCCCCGATTGAACATACATCAGTATATGGTTTCATGGATGTGAAAAAGACAATGCCGTTTGTTGATGCGAGTGGATCAGTGATAATACGCTCGCCGCCATATCCTGTTGAAGGCGCATCCAGGTTAATGTACCACCCCTTGAAATTAGCTGAAAATGATTCGCTGTCTAAAGGCACATCGGCAATCGAAGTAACATCATCAAACCCGCTGGCTGCAGATGTACAGTCTGGGTCTACCTCTATGCCGCCGGTTATTGTCTTGAGGCACGGCTCTTTTATGCCGTAAAGTTTTCTAAGGTCGATAGAACTGCCGGGATCATCAATGCCGGATTCCTGGGCATAGTAATACCTGCCTGTTGCAAAGTACAGCCACACGCATCCCTCTACCGCGCCGGAAGGAGTTTGCGTATAACACCCCCTGTCTTTTTGTAGCTTGGCTATAGAGGATGTGACAGGTCCAATGCCATCCAGCACTTTGCTCCATACCCAGTTGGACGGATTGGCATCTTCTTTGGTAATCAGCCTGCCGACGCCCCCGTCATTCCATGTATAAGGGCTTGGTCCTTTCCGCTTCACATATCCTATATAAACAGCATCATCCTGATAATCCCAATCTGAAGACGAAGAGACATCGGAGTCATTTGTTGAATTGATCATTGAACCGGCAAAAGCATATTGTATGTCAGTTGTAATTGTCCTAAGCAGATTGCCTGTCTTTAAATCAAGTATAAAAAACCTCAAATTCTGGTCTGACCTGCCCATAAATTGCTGGTCTGCGGTGCTTATGGGCCCTGTAGGGCCTGAGCCTAATACGGCAAACCATTTCCCATTCTTTAATTTATCACCTACTCTCACAATGGCAGGACTGGATGTCGCATAGCCGAGTTGTGAATTTGAAAATTCCCACAGAAGCACTGGCGGGTTAGAAGGATTTGCAAGGTTGTCCGTAATATCAAGGGCGAAGTAAGAAGAATATCCAATGCTCTGGCCACCTATATCAATAGGAGCACAGACACTGTTCGGTGTGTCGGTCGAGCAATTCACATTAACAGGCTTGCATGCTCCTCCTGTTCTCATGCCTCCTATAAGGATGGTCCTCCATGTTGAGCCGTCATTAGGCCTGTTGTCATTTGAGGCGTCCCCAACAGAAGGTGAGTCTATGCTCGCGTCAAATATATAGGGACTGAGGTCTACATTATAAATATGACAGTATTCCGGGTTCGTTATATATTTAAGGTAAGGCAATGCGTTTTTGGGTATGAAAGTCCACATTTCCCTGCCGATGCCGATACTTGAGGGGTCGCTAAGTTTAGCCTTCTTTGTCTCAGCGTCTTTCCACGATCCGGTCAGCTCAAGCTTGCCGAGATAAAAAGCGTGGAGCATCCCATCGTTCCCGCCCGTGAATACCATCCCTCTGTTTTTATATTTGGTGGTATCGTTAATAAAGGCCTTGTATGAAATATCCTTGTACTTTTTCTGTATGTCATAGTCGTTCAATTGAGCCCAAGAAGCTATCCTCGGGGTTGAATTCAATATGTCTCCAAGTTTCCATACCTTGGTATCATCTCCGATAGAAGCATATCTGGGCCTGAAATCATCTGCGCCATCGCCATCTCTATCAATTCCGGCTATCACTGTGTCGCCATCGTCGTTTTTCAGCGTAGTAAGACCTTCTCCGTGCATATAGCGTATTATGTAGTCAGCGTCAGTGTCGTCTGTAGCCTGAATGTATGGCCTCAACGTCGCTCTGTCTGCACTTAAAAAATTTGTCATATTTGTGCTTCCTATACAGGTTGTTCCGGAAATACAGGGCATATACATAGTCCTTGGGTCTGAGGATATGTCCCTGCTCCATAATAGTCGTCCTGCTTCCCACAGATATTTCAACGGATTGCTCAGATTGTCAAATTCCTTGGTAGTATAAGGGCTCACTGAATCCTGCGCCCCATCGCCGTCAGAGTCATCAAAAAACTTTGCCATTGTTTTTTGCAACTCAGAGTCATAGTAAAACTGTAAAATATCATCATTCGAAAGATTCAGTATATTATCCTCTGTGGTATCTTCCCTTATTGTGCTGTTTGCGAAAAACGGATCCACATGGAACCAGAGGTTTTGCAAAGCCCCTGTCCATGCAAGTGAATAATTCCCGATCCTTCGCCGTGGATAAAAAACAGCCTGAACAAGATTCGCGCCCTGTCCTTCTCCTGATGCAAGAACTGAGGCGGCTGTTCCTGAGGATGCACGCTTAAGTATGCTCAAAAATGCTTCTTCAATAGCCTGCTCAAGCACATAACCTTCTTCAGCTTCAAAAAAAGTGTCAGGTTCGCCGTCATTATTATTGTCCCACTCTGATTGTACATCTGGAATGTTGTCCCCATTGCTGTCTTCAAACCCTCCGTTTATTGCAGCATATCTTAAAAGTGTAGAGCCTTTGCCAAAGGCAAAGACTGCATACAGAGTCAAGTTCTGTGTGCCATTAATATTGTTAACGCCAAGAGTGGGGGAGTTTCTGAGATCTTTTGTGTGCATCCAGAGGGCAACATCTTCTACTCCTGCTACATTGTTGCCGGCAGAGCAGGAAGGAAATGTTGAAGCAGGGAACGAATCTACAGCAGGGCAAGAGGTGCCCGAACAATTGTATTTAGACCTCGTATTTGCATAATCCGCTATAGTAGAGGGAATATTTCCATCACTGCAAGGCTCGCCATCTGTTATATAAAGTATATAACTCTTTGCACAGGAACGATAAATGGCCTGTCCGCCTGTCCCATAATTCAGAGGGTCAACATTGTTGTTTATCTGAAAGTCTCCGCTGTTATATCTCGGGCCTGGGCCGCTTTCCATGCTCGCCTGCTGAGCAAAATAACCAACATTTGTCCAGAGCGTCTCAGCAAGTGGAGTATTTGAGTCCGGCCTCGTGAGGTTTATTTCGTTTACCGTGCTTGAGAGACTCCCGCCGGCAACTGTAACACGTATATGTCCTCCATGTGGCGTGGGCGCATTCTGGTTATAAAATGAAAGCCCCAGCCTGGCCCTTGCTCCCACTACATTCTGGAGAACACCTTCAACAGGAACTGGCACCCTGGCAGCCACATTGTAGTCCGAGCCGAAAGAACTGCAGCTTGACCCGGATGCTACGTCAAAACTTGAGGTCCCTGATCCGCTTCCATTGCATGAGCCTCCTGCTGTTATGACCCTGAGACACCGTGTACCGGAATATGTACTGTCTGTATAGTTCTGAACATTACCTATCTGTTTATAAGTTCCCCTGCTGTCACAGTCAGCTTTCTCTCCAATAAGTCTGTTATATCCTGATCCTTCTCCTGATGTTGTCCTGCCTCCTGTCATAACTTTTCTGACAACGTCAATTCTTCTCATTGTGAGCCAATTCAGAAAATTACCGTCCCATTCTGCTGTAGCTTTTGATCTCTCACCTGCAAGCCCGCTTCCTGTTTTTGGTGCAGAAGGCTGGAACCTGTTGCTTGAATAGGTATACCAATAGTCAGGGTTGAAGTAGCCGTAATATTTATATGTTGGATAAGTTCCTGGAGTTGTAAAGCCTGTGCAGGGGCTGCCGGAATTCGAGCATAAATTATCATCTCCGGTAGCTGTTGTATCAAAGCCGTCAAAATATGCAAAATTAAACATGCTCCCGGAATTATCAAGGACGATCATTACATTGGGAGCCACATTCTGAACAACATAAGGCGGTACCGCACAATAGTCTTCCATAACTGCTGCATCTGAATACCTTATGGAAAAAATGATAAAAATTAGAAATGACGTTGCAAATAATAGTCTCTTCATCTTGTCCTCACTCAAGCATATTGTCATGAATTAAAATTGATGAAACATTCCTGTCTTCAATAAATATTTCAACTTTATTGCCTGTGATCAATTCGGTTTTTTTCTTGGTTTTCCCGGAGGAATCAACAAGAGGAACGCCGGTAATACCATAATACTTTCCGCGAACTACAATTGAGTCTTCCATGACTCTTTCTATAATGCCTTCGACCACATGAACTTTATCCGCATATGAATATGAGACAACAACAAAACAGATTATCATGAGCAGTAAAGTTACGTATTTAATTTTCATTATTATGCCTCCCTGACAAAATAATACTTGTAGTCCCCTGTGTTCTTACCGATAGAAAGACTCTGTATGTCACAGACTGATTCACCATAGAAATCTTTAGCTGCAATTTCAGTACCTGTATTTCCTATTTTCTATCTCAAAGAAAAAACAGGATGTTTGTATCGATGTAGTGTGATGATATGTAATCTGTTTCATAAAATCATTTACTTACTTTCACAGTAATATATCGGCGAAAATTGTTGTATACTTGATAATTATTTGTTACGGGGGTGTTATGAACGAAGAAGACATTATTAAAAAAGCATTGCAAAAAGGTTGTGATGCCGCTGAAATTTATATGAAACATGCCAGAGGCATATCGGTAGAGGCAAAAAGCGGCGAAGTTGAAGCACTGGAGGCTTCGAAAGATTTCGGCATCTCCATAAAGGTTATTAAGAGACATAGACTGGGATTCGCTTTCACCACGAACCAGCAGGAAATTGAAAAAACCATCGAAGACGCGGTCAACAACGCAGAATGGACTATTGAAGATAAGTATGTTGATATACCTGATAACGCAGCATGGAATGAGGTTTTAATATTTGATAAAAATATAAAACATATCAAGGAAGATGATATGATAAAGCAGGCTTTGTTGCTTGAGAAAAGCGCTCTTGCATTCGATAAAAGGATCAGACAGGTAAGAAAGGCTCAGGTCTCAGCCGGTTCAGCGTCAACCACCATTGCGAATTCAAAGGGAATACACGTCAATTACGAAAGCACCTATTATTCAGCCCATGTAACCACGCTTGCACAGGATGACAATGGAGACAGCCAGATGGGATGGGACTTTGCTGGTAGCAGAAGGATGAGCGATATTGATGTCACATCAATTGGAAAAACCTCCTCTCAAAGAGCTGTCGAACTCCTCGGTTCGCGCAAGATTACCTCTGTCAAAGTACCGGTAATCCTGAGCCCTTCGGTAGCCATAGATTTCCTTGAGATACTGAGCTCTTCTCTTTCTGCGGAAGCAGTACAGAAAAATCGTTCGTTTCTTATGGAAAAGACCGGAAAAACTGTTATGAGCCCTGTGATTGATATTATAGACGACGGCAGCATGCCGTGGGGTACAGGGACCAAACCCACTGATGATGAAGGGGTACCCATGATAAAAAAGGACGTCATTTCAAAGGGTGTTCTTAATGGTTATTTCCATAATACATACACCGCAAAAAAGGCAGGGGGCCAATCAACAGGAAACGCCATTCGTGGAAGCTTTAAAAGCCTTCCTGGCGTTGGTGTTACAAATATATATATAAAAGCTTCAGGCAAGGGATATGAAAACGAGCTGCTCAAATCTCTGTCCAAAGGTATTGTGATATTCAGCGCAATGGGAGTTCATACAGCAAATCCAGTATCGGGTGACTTCTCTATAGGTATATCAGGCTTATGGATCGAAAATGGTGAAGTGCAATATCCATTCAAGGAAGCGGTATTATCAGGGAACATCCTTGAGATGTTCAAGAAAGTAGAAATGACAGGCAATGACCTCAGGTTTTACGGCAACACCGGATCACCAAGCATTCTGATAGGGGATATGGATATCAGCGCTTAAGATCATGAGAATAAATCAGAGCGCATCTGCGCCCTACTGCTGAATTTTGGATGAGTCTCTATCTTTTGTTTTATGATTCAAAATAGAATTCTTTAGATTATTTGCTCCGTCTTTAAAGCGATCCATTAATTTTTTTGCCCACACAAATTCTGTTGCAAGTATTGCGAGACCGATAAGGATCACAACAGTTCCCGGCCCTGGGAGCAAGATCATTATCAGCCCTGCGAGCAGGATGGTTAATCCAACGACCACCCTGATAACGCGCTTAGCCTGCTTAAGGGTGGAGATCAAAGGGCTTCCCCTCTTGACTTCATATCTATTTTCCTTCATTTTCTCTCTGTATTTTCCTGAAAAAAGGTTCTATAAGGTCTATAGGCACAGGGAAAATGGTTGTGGAGTTCTTCTCGGCAGCCACTTCCGTCAGAGTCTGGAGGAACCTTAACTGTAAAGCCGTCGGCTGTGACGCGATAATCGCAGCCGCTTCTGAAAGTTTCTGTGCTGCCTCAAATTCGCCTTGTGCATGAATGACTTTCGCCCTTCTCTCACGTTCGGCCTCTGCCTGCTTGGCGATCGCCCTCTGCATCTCGATCGGTAAATCCACATTTTTGACTTCAACCGTAGTAACCTTAATTCCCCATGGTTCTGTCTGATCATCTATGATCTTCTGCAGTTCTGCATTCAATTCATCTCTTTTTGCGAGAAGGTCATCGAGATTGCTCTGTCCCAGAACGCTTCTGAGCGTTGTTTGTGATATCTGGGATGTTGCGTATTCATAATCCACAACTTCAGTTATTGCCTTTATCGGCTCGACCACACGGAAATAGACCACCGCGTTCACCTTTACTGTGACGTTATCCTTTGTAATGATATCCTGTGAAGGGACGTCCATGGTGATGGTCCTCAGGCTCACTTTCACAAGCTTATCGATAATAGGCCAGATGATGACAAGGCCAGGGCCTTTAATGGGGATTATCCTCCCGAGCCTGAACACGACACCCCTTTCATATTCCCTGAGAATCTTTATGGCGCTCGAAAGAAAATAGACAACGAGCAGTACTGCAAGTATCAATCCTGAAAAGCCTACCTGAAACATTGTATCCCTCCTTTTTATGCCCCTCAGGGCAGTTGCCTGTTATATCAGTTGTTGTTATGTTAAATAAATTATACCACTGGTATAATAATCCAGCGTGTTTTCAAAATCAATTTAACTTACATAATTATAAACTGGGACAGTTATGGTGAGAGAACATATTGTGCAATACCTTAGCATCCACAAGCAAAAAACATTCTGTTTGCATTTTGATAAGTATTTTAATAATCCATTGCTTTCAAGATGTTCTCGAACCATGGCTGTCCCAAATAAAATTTATGAATACCCCGGATCAAGGGAAAAACATTCATGCCGAATGAAGATATAACAAAATTAAGAATAGACAAAGGCAGCACAGCATTTCGTCCGGAAAAGCGAAAGAGATACTTCCGACGGATAGTTATAATCGCTTGTCTTATCATAATAAGTATTCTCTATCTTGCCGGTGTGTTTGCTCCTGCCGTTGAAGTAGAGGTTGCAACCGTCTCACAGATATACCCTTCCCAGGCCTTTACAGTTCTCAATGCCAGCGGCTATGTAGTGGCACAGAGGAAAGCGGCCGTAGCGTCTAAAGCAACGGGGCAACTCGTGTCACTGAAGGTTGAAGAAGGAAGCCGGGTCAAAAAAGATGAGATACTCGCGCAGCTTGAGAATGCCGATTCCACTGCGCTCAGAAACCGGGCCTTGGCCAACCTCGAAACCGCAAAATTCAATCTCGATCAGGCAAAGGCAGAACTTCATGACGCAATGCTTTCATTTAACAGGCAGGATGAATTGCTAAAACTTGAGCTTACTGCCAAAGCAGCCTATGAATCAGCAGATGCACGTTATAAAAAAGCTCAGGCTGTTGTTTCTGCGGCAGAGGCTGCAGTGAGAGCGGCCCAGGCATCATTAAAAGAAGCTGAAGCTTCCCTTGATTACACATTTATACGCGCGCCCTTTGACGCTGTTGTCCTTACAAAAAATGCCGACATCGGAGATATCGTTACCCCTCTCGGCGCAGCAGCAAATGCAAAGGCCGCGGTCGTCACTATTGCAGATATGGATTCTCTACAGGTTGAGGTCGATGTATCTGAATCCAATATCAGCCTGATAAAGATCGGGCAGCCGTGTGAGATCATTCTCGACGCGATCCATAATGTGCGCTTCCCCGGAGAAGTTCATATGATCGTCCCTACCGCTGACAGGACCAAGGCATCCGTGATGGTCAAAGTCAAATTTACAGACAAGGATAGCCGCATACTGCCTGAGATGAGCGCAAAGGTCGCGTTTCTGGAAAGAGCTATGATACAGGGGGAAGAAAAACCCCGTACATCGATCAACCCTTCAGCAATTATTACTGACTCAGGCAAACAATATGTGTTTACCATAAAGGGTGAAAACGCCATGAAAACAGAGATAACAACCGGAGAAAAGATCGGTAATATGTTTGTTGCAAGCGGAGTAAAGGCAGGGGACAGGGTTGTCCTGAATCCTTCTACGGCTCTTAAAGACGGCGTGAAGATCAAGATACGGGAGAAGTGATATTCTGACCGGACTATCATGGATTTTATTTGGACAAGCCATGGTTCAAAAACATCTCGAAGAGTCGAGTCTCCGACTTGAATGCGATATACTTTTCAAAATACTTATGAGAATACATATTCAACAGAATGTTTTTGAACCAGATGCCAGGGTATCGCTCAATATGTTTTACTCACCATACTTGTCCAAGGTATAGGTTGGAATCATCCCATGACTGCAAGTAAACCCATTGTCCAGATAAGAAACCTGTATAAATCATATACGCGGGGCAGTCAGGTGCTGCCGGTGCTTGAGAATATTTCTCTTGATATTGAATATGGAGAATTCATGGCGTTGATGGGGCCCTCTGGCTCAGGGAAAACAACCCTCCTGAATCTCATAGCAGGTATCGATAGCGCAGACAGCGGCTCCATCACCGTCGGTGATGTGGATATAACATCACTTCACGAGACCGATCTCGCAGTATGGAGGGCATCACATGTGGGCTTTATCTTTCAGTTTTACAATTTGATCCCTGTACTTACTGCTTTTGAGAACGTCGAACTGCCGCTCCTCCTGACAAGCCTTTCCAAAAAAGAGCGCAAGGAACATGTTGAGATGGCTCTCGCAGTGGTAAACCTGCAGGACAGAATGGAGCACTATCCGTCCCAGCTTTCAGGCGGTCAGCAGCAGCGTGTTGCCATTGCGCGCGCCGTTGTTCCTGACCCTTCAATTATTGTTGCGGATGAACCTACCGGCGACCTCGACCGTGTCTCCGCGCAGGAAATATTGAATCTCATGGAGCGTCTCGTATCCGAACTTGGAAAGACCATTATCATGGTCACTCATGATCCGAGGGCCGCGCAGAAAGCCCACCTTCTGAAACATCTTGAGAAAGGGATGTTGATGAATAATGAATATAATAAAGCTGATCGTTAAAAACTCATTCCGCCACAAGCTCAGGACGCTCCTGACCATAACCGGTGTCGCAATTGCCATCCTCTCTTTCGGTCTTTTGAGGACCGTAGTAAGCGCATGGTATGCAGGAGTTGAGGCTTCATCTGCAAACCGTCTTGTGACACGAAATGCCATATCGCTTGTATTCCCTCTTCCTCTCTCATATAAAGAGAAGATCCGGCAGGTGGACGGAGTCAAGCAGGTTTCACTTGGGAACTGGTTCGGAGGTATTTATATAGAAGAGAAAAATTTCTTTGCCAACTTCGCAATGGAAGCTGAGACCTTGCTCGACCTTTATCCTGAATATATTATTTCCCCTGAACAGAAGGCGGCCTTTCTACACGACAGAAAAGCCTGCCTTGTGGGAGAAAAGACTGTCCTGAAGTATGGATGGAAGATCGGGGATATCATCACCCTGAAAGGCACCATTTTCCCTGGCAGCTGGGAATTTGTCCTCCGGGGAATTTATAAGGGCAGCAATAAGAACATTGATGAAACACAGTTCTTCTTTCACTGGGATTATCTGAACGAGACACTGAAAAAGACGATCCCCCGCCGGGCTGACCAGGTCGGATTTTACATGATCGGACTGAGTGATGCAAACAGGGCTGCAGAGGTTTCGCTATCAGTGGACAGCCTT
>QZKC01000059.1 GCA_003599425.1 Nitrospiraceae bacterium
AAAAGAAATCGCGCTTGCCTACGCATCTGCTATCGGAGGCGGAAGGGCCGGGATCATCGAAACAACATTCAAGGAAGAGACAGAGACCGACCTTTTCGGAGAACAGGTCGTCCTGTGCGGCGGATTAACCTCCCTCATCATGGCAGGTTACGAGACGCTTGTAGAAGCCGGATACGCTCCTGAGATGGCATACTTTGAATGTCTCCATGAAGTCAAACTGATCGTCGATCTCCTTTACGAGGGCGGGATCTCGAACATGAGATACTCTATCAGTAATACTGCCCAGTTTGGCGACCTTACACGGGGCCCCCGCGTTATTACCGAGGAGACGAAAAAGGAAATGAAAAAGATCCTCAATGAGATACAGTCAGGCGAGTTTGCGCGGGAGTGGATGCTTGAATGCAAGGCGAACAAGCCTGTATTCACCGCACTTACAAGAAAAGGCGAACAGCATCAGATCGAGGAAGTGGGCGGAAAGCTCAGGGGCATGATGCCGTGGCTTAAAAAAGGGAAACTCGTGGACAAGTCAAAGGCATGAAGAAAGATAGAACACAGAAGTCAGAACTCAGAACACAGACAAAAGACAAAAAGCATTTCTTGAAATCTGAGATCTGTGCTCTGTGTTCTGTGCTCTGAAAAATGCTTCAGTTCGCCAAAGAAGGCTATCCGTTCATCATCACATTTGCCGCTTTCACTGCTGTCTCCGCTCTCCTGAGAATACACTGGCTGACAGGCCTCTTCCTCCTGCTCACGCTGTTCATGTTCTACTTCTTCAGAGACCCTGACAGGGTCACTCCCCCTGACAGGAAAACGTTCTACTCCCCGGCTGACGGCAAGATCATCGTCATTTCCGAAGCAGTGGAAGAAGAGATATTAAAGGACAAGGCTCTCAAGATCAGCATCTTCATGTCGCCGCTGAATGTCCATGTCAACAGGGCTCCCTGCGATGGGATAGTGAAAGATGTTAAATATTATCCAGGCAAGTTCTTCAACGCCTACACAGATGAAGCCTCCATAAAGAATGAACATATCACCATGCTTCTTGAAAGCAAACACGGGAAAGTAGTGGTAAAACAGATCGCGGGATCAGTTGCACGGCGGGCAGTATGCAGGGTGAAGCCCGGTGAAGTGCTGAAGCAGGGGCAGAGATATGGGATCATAAAGTTCAGTTCACGCCTGGATGTCTTCTTGCCATTAAATACCAAAGTTAAGGTACAATTGAATGACAAGGTAAAGGCGGGAGAAACTGTATTGGGAGTTGTTCAGTGACAGGCACAGAGGCACAGAGATTTCATACACTTTTTCAATTTATTACTTTGTGCCTTTGTCACTTTGTCACTTGCTTTATATGAAAAAAGGCATTTACATTTTACCTAACACCCTGACGCTATGCGGCATGTTCTGCGGGTTTTATGCCATCCTCGCAGCATATAAAGGCCACTTCATATACAGCGCATGGGCAATTCTGATAGCAAATATTTTTGACGGCCTTGACGGATGGGTCGCGCGCCTGACAAACAGCACCACGAAGTTCGGGGTCGAGCTCGATTCCCTGTCAGACCTTGTGGCATTCGGCGTAGCGCCTGCAGTGCTTATTTACAGTTGGGCCCTGCAGCCGTTTGGCCGTGTCGGCTGGGGAGCGGCTTTCCTGTTCGTTATATGCGGAGCATTAAGGCTCGCCCGTTACAATGTGCAGATGGGAACAGCAGAAAGCAAGGCGTTTACAGGCCTCCCCATACCGGGAGCAGGAACAGTGGTGGCATCTCTTATATTGTTTTATCATGAAGTCCTGGGAACACTGTATGGAAAGAATTACATCATTCTTGCTCTGCCTTTTCTGCTTGCAGCGCTCATGGTCAGCACAGTTCGGTTTCACGGGCTAAAGGAGATCAATTTCAAAGAGAGAAAGCCTTTCTGGCTCCTCGTAGTCATAGTGATCGCTTTTGTGCTTATATTCATGCACCCTGAGATCGTTATTTTTATCTTCTCCATTACTTATCTAATATGGGGGATCATTGAAGGAACTTACCTGTTCCAGAAAAAGAGGAAGGCAAAACTCAGTGAACCACAGAGGCCACAGAGCTTTAAACGCTGACGGCGGTCAGTTAAATCATATACTCCGTGGTTTATAATATATCGAGGCAACAACATGAGAACCATTAAAATTTTTGATACAACACTGAGAGACGGTGAACAATCGCCCGGGGCCTCCATGAATGTGGGGGAAAAGCTCCAGGTCGCAAAACAGCTTGCGCGCCTTGGCGTCGACATAATCGAAGCAGGTTTTGCCATTGCATCGCCAGGCGACTTTGAGGCAGTAAAGACCATCGGCAGCGAGGTAGAAGGCCCTATAATATGCAGCCTCGCGCGGGCAAGAGAGGAAGACATAAAACGCGCGTGGGAAGCGCTGAAGGATGCACCAAAACGGAGAATACACACATTCCACTCCACATCTGATATCCACCTCAAATACCAGTTCCGTGTAAGCCGTGAAGAAGCGCTGAAGAGGTCGGTTGAGATGGTAAAGCTCGCGAAGAGCTTTGTCGATGATGTCGAATTCTCGCCCATGGATGCCACGAGGACAGACCCTGTCTATCTCTGTGAGGTTGTTGAAGCCGTCATTGAAGCAGGCGCCTTAACAGTCAACATACCCGATACCGTCGGTTACAGCATCCCGAGTGAATTCGGCGCCCTGATAAAGACCCTTCGTGATAAAGTTAAAAATATAGCCAGGGCTGTGATAGCGGTGCACTGCCATAACGACCTTGGCCTTGCGACTTCAAATTCACTTTCAGCAGTGCTGAACGGGGCGGGACAGATAGAATGCACGGTCAACGGCATAGGCGAGCGCGCCGGGAACTGCTCCCTGGAAGAGGTGGTAATGGCATTACGGACGCGCCGCGATATATTCAATGCAGATACGAACATCAGAACAGAAGAAATCACGCGAAGCAGCAGGCTGGTCACCAAGATAACCGGCATGTACGTACAGCCCAACAAGGCGATCGTGGGTGCGAATGCCTTTGCGCATGAGTCCGGGATACACCAGGACGGCCTCCTGAAAGAAAAATCCACCTACGAAATCATCCGGCCCGAGACTATCGGCCTTCATAAAACAAAGTTCGTCCTCGGCAAACATTCCGGAAGACATGCGTTCAGGACCAGACTGAATGAACTGGGCTATACACTGTCTGACGAGGAAATCAATCATGCCTTTGAACGCTTCAAAAAACTCGCTGATCAGAAAAAAGAGATCTATGATGAAGACCTTGAGACGCTCGTTACAGAAGAGTTCACTGCCATTCCTGAAATATACAGCCTCATAGATATGAGCGTATCTGCCGGCATGCACCAGAGGCCTACCGCTGTGCTCAGGCTCAAGCTGAATGATGAAATGATCGAGAAGACCGAACATGGCGATGGCCCTGTAGATGCAGTATTCAAGGCGATAACTGCGATCACAGGCACAAAAAGCACGCTCCTGAAATATGAGGTCAAGGCGATAACCGGGGGCACAGACGCCCTCGGCGAAGTTGTGTGCGCAGTAGAAGAAGACGGGAAATCTGTCAGCGGCCACGGCAATGACACCGATATCATCATCGCCTCAGCAAAAGCATATATCAACGCCCTGAACAAGCTGGCATCAAGAAAGAAGTAGCAAACACACCATGCCGGGGCGCATAATCTTCTCTATCCTGTCACTGTTGCTCTTAATCAATTCCTGCGCCCCGAAAGTTATTCAGCCTCCAAAACCTGCAAGGATTGCTCTTGTCCTCGGCGCTGGAGCGTCCAGGGGTTTCGCACATGTCGGAGTGCTCAAGGTACTTGAGGCGAATAATATTCCCATTCACATGATCGTCGGCACAAGCGCGGGCAGCTTTGTCGGCAGCCTTTATGCTTACGGCTACAACTCCTTCCAGCTTCAGGAGATATCTCTTTCACTGGAAAGGTACGAGATCATAGACTTCGGCATCCCTGACAAGGGCTTCATTAAAGGAGAAAAGCTTGAGGAGTTCATCAATAAGGAAGTGAAAAATACTCCTATCGAAAACCTGAAGATCCCTTTTTACGGGGTCGCAACTGATATCCGGGAGGGGCGTGAAGCGATCTTCAGCAGCGGCAACACAGGGATCGCCGTACGGGCAAGCTGCTCAATACCGGGGGTATTCAAGCCCGTGAAGATAGGAGACAGGCTATATGCTGACGGCGGCATTGTCAGTCCTGTTGCTGTCGATGCCGCACGACGTCTCGGCGCAGATATCATCATTGCTGTGGACATTTCATCTGATGCTGATACAACACAGCCTGAAAGCGCTATTGATATGATCCTGAAATCCGTTACCCTCATGCACTCACAGATCGCCGCCTCTCAGCTTGCGACCGCGGATGTTGTTATAAGGCCTGCAGTAGGATATATCGGTGCAAGTGACTTTACCAAAAGGCATGAGGCCGTCCTTGAAGGTGAAAAGGCTGCAACATCGGCGCTGCCTGAGATACAGGGTATGATCGCAAAGCTCAGGCAAGAGGGCCGATTGCCGTAGATGTTTGCAAGCAAATAATTCATAGGATTTTATTGCCGAAAATTGACTATTGCTCTTTTCATCCTGTAGTATTTTTGTTGTAATTTATTATGGAATACCCGCAATAACCGGGACTTACTTGTTTTTCATTTCCATGAGAATAACTCAATACATATGTTGGAGGTAACGTGACTATTACGGAAAAAATTCTTGCAGCGCATTGCGGCAAAAAAAAGGTCTCGCCCGGAGAGTTGATCAACGCA
This sequence comes from Nitrospiraceae bacterium, assembly GCA_003599425.1. GTDB lineage: Bacteria > Nitrospirota > Thermodesulfovibrionia > UBA6902 > UBA6902 > SURF-23. The sequence goes on from QZKC01000059.1 coordinate 4,784, forward strand.
AAGGTGGACCTCATTCTTGCCAATGACATAACAGCGCCCATCGCTATTACCGAATTCAAAAAGATCGGCGCCAAGAATGTTTTTGACAAAGACAGGGTCGCCTTTATCCCCGACCATTTTGCTCCGCAGAAAGACATCAAGGCTGCGGAACAATGCAAGATGCTGCGGGATTTCTCAAAGGATTATGATCTCGGACTTTATTTTGAGGTCGGCAGGATGGGAGTGGAACACGCGCTTCTGCCGGAACAGGGGCTTGTCGGCCCCGGAGATCTCGTCATCGGAGCGGACAGTCATACCTGCACCTACGGCGGCCTTGGCGCCTTTGCTACCGGGGTCGGTTCAACCGATGTTGCATCCGCTATGGCGACTGGGGAATGCTGGTTCAAGGTACCGGAATCCATGAAGTTCATCTATTTCGGCAAACTGAAAAAATGGGTCGGCGGGAAGGACCTGATCCTTCATACGATCGGTGATATCGGTGTTGACGGAGCTCTGTACAGGGCCATGGAATTTATGGGAGAGACCATCAGTTCACTGCCGATGTACGCCCGCCTCACCATGTGCAATATGGCTATAGAGGCTGGAGGGAAGAACGGCATTATCACACCTGACAGTATCACGGAACAGTACGTAAAAGGCAGGGCAAAACGCGGATACACTTTCTACTCATCTGACAAAGATGCGAAGTATGTTGAAGTAAGGGAATACGATTGTTCAAAGATACCTTTGACCGTATCCTGCCCTCACCTGCCCTCGAACACAAAACCCGCGGCAGAGCTTTCACACGTGACCATTGACCAGGTCGTTGTCGGTTCATGCACTAACGGAAGGATCGAGGACCTGCGGGAAGCAGCAGAGATAATAAAAGGTAAAAAAGTGCATCCCGATGTGAGGATGATCGTCATCCCTGCCACCCAGCAGATATATCTCGATGCTATGAAGGAAGGGCTTGCCGAAATATTCGTGACTGCCGGAGCGGTCTTTTCAACGCCAACGTGCGGCCCGTGCCTCGGCGGACACATGGGCATCCTCGCAAAAGGCGAGAAGGCCATAGCGACAACGAACAGGAATTTCGTGGGAAGAATGGGACATCCGGAGAGCGAAGTATACCTTTCCAATCCTGCGGTTGCGGCAGCGTCTGCGGTGAAAGGAAAGATCGCAACGCCGGATGAGGTTGTATAGTTAATAATCAGGAATGGGAAACTGTCTCAGAATTTCTATAACTGACAAGACATTAATATGAAGAAGAATTCCCTCTCCCCTTGCGGGAGAGGGTTAGGGTGAGGGGAATTGGCTCCTGTTTCACCCTCCCCTTCATCCCCTCCCGTCAAGGGAGGGGAGATGTTCGATAGGATAGTTCATCATATAAAATATTTCTTGGGAGGTTTTATGATTCTTAAAGGTAACGCATGGAAATTCGGTGACAATATTGATACTGACGCTATCATCCCGGCGAGGTATCTCAACACATCAGACCCTCAGGAACTCGCAAAACACGTGATGGAAGACGCGGACAGGGATTTCCCTTCAAAGATGAAAGCAGGCGACCTCATTGTCGCTGAAGCTAATTTTGGCTGCGGCTCCTCAAGGGAGCATGCCCCTATCGCTATCAAGGCCTCGGGCCTTCAGGCGGTTGTCGCGAAAAGCTTCGCGAGGATCTTTTACAGAAATGCTTTCAACATCGGCCTCCCAATCTTTGAATCAGAAGAGGCGCCGGATAAGATATCCGAAGGCGATGTCATTGAGATCGACGCAGACAAAGGTGTGATCAGAAACATCACAAAAGGTGAAGAGTATGCAGCAAAGCCCATTCCCCCCTTCATGCAGGAGCTGATCTCTGCCGGAGGTTTGATAGAATGGACCAAGAGGCGGTTAAAGGCTTCGTAGAGCATTATAAATTCCTGCAACTATCCCATTTTAATCATGGATTTGCAGACAGGCAGGGCATGAGGTTGTCATCTCATTCTCGGTCGCCATCCATGACGCCCTTCGAGGCTTTTGCCTGTTCAGACATAGTGTCTGAACCTGCCGGCAAAAAAATCCGCTCCAACCCCATACCCTGCCTGTCTTTTCCTGCGAGCAGATCGAAATTTATGCATTATGCAGGCTCAGCATTTTAACTGACTTGAAAATCTATGAGTGTTAATTACCTCAAGCTTTCACGAAAGGCGCTGAAGGAAAAGATAAGGCAAGCCTGGGCAATAATCAAAAAATGTACGCTCTGCCCGCGCAACTGCATGGTAGACAGGACAGCGGGAGAGACCGGTTTTTGCAGTACCGGCGACAAGCCCTTTGTCTCGAGTTTCAATCCTCATTTCGGCGAAGAAGCCCCTCTTGTGGGGCATAATGGCTCAGGTACAATTTTTTTTACCAACTGCAATCTCGGCTGCCTGTTCTGCCAGAACTGGACCATAAGCCATTCAGGGGAAGGCGGTGAAATTTCATTTGAATCATTGGCTGATATAATGCTGACCCTCCAGGGATATGGGTGCCACAACATTAACTTTGTTACTCCCACTCATCAGGTTTACCAGATCCTTGCATCTCTGGAAATAGCAATTGAAAAAGGCCTGAAAGCACCTCTCGTATATAATTGCGGCGGATATGAATCAGTGGAAACGCTAAGAATACTTGATGGGGTGATCGATATTTATATGCCTGACTTTAAATATGCCGATCCCGAAGCTGCAAAAAAATACTCCAGGGCCAAAGATTATCCGTCAATTGCAAAGGCAGCGATAAAAGAGATGCACAGGCAGGTCGGCGACCTTGTCCTTGATGACAGGGGTATTGCCATTAAAGGATTGCTCGTCAGACATCTCGTGCTGCCTGAAGGGCTTGCAGGAACCGAGGAGGTCACGAAGTTTCTTGCTGAAGAGATTTCCCCTGATACATATGTAAACATTATGGCACAGTATTACCCTTGCTACAGGGCTTTTGAGCAGCCGCCTCTCAACAGGAGGATCACAGATGCAGAATACAGAAAGGCCGTAAAGGCAGCGCGTGACGCAGGACTCAAAAGGCTGGACAGGGGGTGAGCAAACATGAAATTTCAACTTTTCACAATGACTTACCGATATATAACGTTATGAACCAGCTAAAACTTTTCATCATATGCATTCTCTCACTAAGTATCATGAACTGCTCCACCATGAGCACGAACAAACGGGCTGCCACACTTTCCGCCATCACAGCAAACAAAACATACCAGATCAGGGTACGTTCCGGGAATATAGCTCTGGACAAAATCATTCATGCCTATGCTTCATCGAGATTCGGTGAATATCTTCAGTGGACCAGTGATGAATCAGCGGACAATTATTTCGAAATAGTTTTCAGCGGGTCTTCAGCACACAAGATAAACAGTTCTGCAGCGGCTTATACACAAAATATGATTTATGGTGATGCATGGTATACAGGAGATGACATCCGCTGGTCGGGCAATGTCTTCATGCCTGAAGCGGAAATAACATCCGGCAGCATATTTACATGGCAAAAAAGTATTATGACCGTCATGATGAAGGATAGTGAAGAGAGGATATTGTGGGGAGCTCATTTTAATTATAAAGGCATTTCCGAACCTGCCGGATTATATATAAATACGGCTGATGAGGCTGCAAGGATATCCATCGACAGGATAGCAGAACGGTTTAAAAACGATTATATCTTCATACAGAAAAGCCAGGTTCAGAATAAAATGCCTGATATCGCCCTGATCGTTGAGAGGAATGCTTCCGGAAATGAAGAGGATACCACCAAAAAAGAAATACCATACGATGAAAATACTAGCCCTCTTATCTCCGAACATGGATTAATTACTTTCTAACTGGCTGCTGAAAATCTTTTTAAGCTGTCATTGCGGGGGGCGTATATTTAATCCTGACAGGGCAAAATACGGGATATCTTTCTGCTGGCGGTCATATTATAATATGTCATAGAAGTCAGGGCTCCCTGAAGATGTCCCCGGCCTCAAAAATGTTTTAATCAAATATGGAAGACTCCCATGTCATCACAGCTTCAACGGTCTGATAATTTTTTTATTGTAGAATTCAAACCTGCAGGCGAAGATCACGGATACTCACTTGGTATAACAAGAAAAATCTCAAACGAAGGCCTCAGCTTCGATTCCCAGAACTATGACCTCGGTCAGGGAGAAATTCTGGAGTGCATACTGAAACATCCCAAGAGCGATCTGTCTGTTTCCGTCCAGGGGATCATAGAGTGGAAAAAAGTAGCATGGTATCACTGCATAACCGGATTAAAATTTTCGGACCTGAATGAAGAAGACAAAAAAAAGATCACTGAACTGATATCCGCTGATAAAAATATTCCCGGCCCGTCACATCCCGGACAAACCCTTGATGATGCACTCTCTCTTAAAGAAACCATGGGGCCGGATGAAAAGGAAAGGCCCTCACCAAAAGTGTATTGGGAAGATAACGAAGCGCCCTTCGAACACAAAATCCTGTCACCCCCTGACGGGTATGTCACTGCCGGCTCAGAGCCAGTGAGCCATAGCTCCGGGAAAGAGACCGTTCAGAAATCAGGGCAACCAGAACGCCTTCACAATCAAACCATGACAACCGCCAATGATATGACTGCCATCTCCCGGAAACAAAAGCATACCCGAACCTTTGCTCTGACAGCTTCTGTTTCTGCGATAATGCTTGCAATTATCCTGATCTTTATACTTGTACCTTCAAAGAAGGACCTGAACATTATTACACCTCCTGCTTCAGCTCCTGATAATGTCTATTCCTTATCAAATCCTGTCCGTAATGAGAATGATCATGGAACTGTCAGTGCACCGGGATCAGTTCAGGGTCCGGCAACACCATCCGGAGCAAATGTCGCAAAGGATAAAGAAATTAATCAACCGCCCGCCCCAATAACAGCAAAAAGTATTGAAGCTGACCGGCCTCTCGCATCTGACAGTTCGAACAAACAGGCTGCTGATGTATCCATGCCGGCAACTCCTGCATCTTTGCAAACACCTAAAACGGATCACCAGCATACAATAGTTGAAAATACTGTCGAAGCAAGCGCTGCAACACCTGTAGTGACTAACAGTGATCCGGGTAAAACTGAAACAGTTCAGCCGGAGAAAGACATTGTTAAAACACAACCAGCGCCGGCAATAACGATACCGCAGGATGTTCCTGCTAAACAAACGCTTGCAAGAAATCAATCAGTTGACAATCAGATTGCTGCCTCTGCAAAAAAGCATATCCGCGTTTTCGAGGAATCTTTCAATAACAACAATGCAGACAACTGGGAGATATTCGACACCAGTGCGGCGGCAGCGCACATAAAGCAGGGGGCGTATCACATCCGGAACAAAAGGCCTGCAGGCGCTCATATAGTACTTCATCAATATGGTTTTCCGCTGAACTCTGATCTGACCCACGAAGCCTCGCTCAGGCTGGTCCAAAGCTCAGGCAGGTACAGTTACGGGATTGTCATCGGGGCCGAGGACGGCCGCAATAATATAACCTTCCAGGTGGACTCGGCAGGGCGCTACCGGGTAAGGCAGTATCAGGATGGAGTTGCCCGTGAATTGGGAGGAGGGTTTGCGAAGAGTTTCGTGAACGTGAGGAATGCAATAAATACCCTGAAGGTTGTAAGAGAGACAAACAACATAAGTTTTTATATCAATGGCATACATGTTGATGACGCTGCGGGCATATCTTTCAGGGGAAGCAAAGCCGGTTTCATTGTGGAAGGAGATTCCGAGATCGCTGTTGAAAAAACACGTTCACAAAGTGTAGAATCCTGAGAATATTCAACCAGAACAATTCATAAATTTTACCTGGACAGCCATGGCTCAAAAACATCTTGAACGCGATAGTTTTTTTTAAACTCATGACAATTTATGTTCAACAGAATGTTTTGGGGCACCAGATGCCAAAGGTATCGCTCAATATGTTTTTTTACCATGCTTGTCCAGGTTTAACCCTTAAAGACACGGAGGTAGTATGAGATTTTTTATTGCAGTACTGGGAATTTTATTTCTTGCGAACATGGTCCATGCAGGTGAGACGGTCCTGAAAACCCAGCGGGACAAGGTAAGCTACGGCATCGGCATGGATATTGGAAACGGTTTAAAAAGCCAGTCCATCGATGTGGACCCTGATATCCTCTCTAAAGGAATAAAGGATGTCCTGTCAGGGAGTAAGACCATGATGACCGATGAGGAATTCCGTGAGACCATGACAAATTTCCAGAACGAGTTAAGGGCAAAACAGATGGAGCGCATGAAGGAGATCGCCGAGAAGAACAAAAAAGACGGAGAAGCATTCCTTGAAGGGAACAAAAAGAAGGAAGGGGTGGTCACTCTGCCGAGCGGGCTCCAGTATAAAGTCATCAAGGAAGGCACCGGAGAAAAACCTGAAGCAACCGACATGGTAACAGCAGATTATCGGGGCACCCTTGTAGACGGGACCGAATTTGACAGTTCAGCCCGCCACGGACAACCCATGACCTTCAAAGTCAACGGCGTGATACCCGGCTGGACCGAGGCGCTTCAACTTATGAAGGTCGGTTCCAAATGGCAGCTCTTCATACCGCCGACTCTTGCCTATGGTGAACGCGGCGCAGGGAAAGATATCGGCCCAAACTCAACCCTGATCTTTGATGTTGAACTGATCTCGATCGCTGATGAAGAACCTGCTGCCCAACGTGGTCACGGACATTAGAAGATATGCTGACTTTTTCTGAGCTGAAAACTGATTGCTGATAGCTGAAGGCTTTTACTTCTTATATCACTCTGACCAGTTCCTCAAAACTGGTCAGGCCTTCGGCTGCTTTTATAAGTCCGTCCTGCCGTAAAGTCCGATAGCCGATTTTTCCGGCTACTTCTTTAAGTTCATTAAGAGAGGCTCTCGCAAAGACAGCATCCCGAAGCTCCATTGAAGGTATGATGAGCTCAAAAATTCCTATTCTGTTTATGTAGCCCGTATGTCCGCAGGCCATGCATCCTGTCGAGCGGAACAGTCTCGGATGCGGTTTCCCGGTCAGGGCCCGTATCTCTTCTGCAAGTTCCTGGGGAGGTTCATAATCCGAAATGCATTCCTGGCAGAGCCTCCGGCCCAAACGCTGTCCGAGAATTGCCGTAAGGCCTGAGTACAACATGAAAGGTGGTACGTCCATATCCAGTACCATGGAAAGGGCGCCTATTGTGCTGTTGGATAAAAAGCGTCCCAGGACAAGGGTCTTGGAAAGGGACGTAAGCAGTGAAGTAACAACTGCATCCTTTGTCAGCATCTCACCAACCATGAGTACATCCATGTCCTGCCTTGTCAGGGCTTTCAATCCTTTCTCATAACTATACCCTGCTTTTTCATTGGGCTGTCCCTGATTTATGCCGCTGAGTTTGTTCTTTATCGTTCTCTCATAGGTAAAAATAGCTTTGTCAGGATTCTTGAGATAGTTCAGAGCGGCATAAATAGTGGAACTTTTGCCGCTGTCCGTCTGCCCCGTAACAAGTATGAGCCCCCTCGGTTTCTGGAGCAGGTCCTTGAAACTGCTGAGCATATCGGGAACAAATCCGAGTTTCTCGATTTTCAGGTCTTCTTTTGAAAAAGGCTGCTGAAAGGTCAATACTATCCTTTCTCCGTGCAACGAGGGCATGGTGGCAACATCTATGTCGTAGAATTTTCCTGAGGATTTGGCCCTGAAATAACCTTCATGCGGGATCAACCGGTTAATTATATCTATGGAACTGAGGATTTTAAGCCGGTTCAGCACATTTTGCTGAAGATTCTGAGGAGGTTTGACAAGCAGTCTCAGTTTCCCGTTAACACGAATATATATCTCGAATGAATCTTCCTTGGGCTCGAAATGGATATGGGTGCCTTCTTTGTTGATCGCATCCAGGATGATCGCATTGACCAGCTTAACCACCATCGTCTCTTCAGCCTGTTTAAAGACCTTTTCAAGATCTTCTTCCATGATCCCGTTTTCAGGAGTAAATATTTCGAGGTCTCCCTGTTCTTCGATCCTGAGCGCATCCTGCCATTGGACCGGTTTCTCAAAGATTTCCTGTATCTTACTTTTAAGGGAGCTGATAGAGGTTACAACAGGCGCGATCCTGTGTCCGGTAACATAAGCCAGGTCATCAATGAGGTTCAGGTCCCTGGGGTTCGCGGTTGCTACTGTAAGTGTCTTTCCCTTAACTGAAATGGGAAGCACGAGGTATTTCTTAATGATCTTCTCAGGAAGTATTTCAAAAAGCTGAAAATTAGGCACATAATTTTCGAGATTGATGGAAGGGACATTCAGTTGCTGGCTGAGCAAACGCTCAAGATCATCCTCCTGAAGAAGGTTCATCTTCAGGAGAACAGTACCAAGCCGTTCGCCCGTCCTTTTCTGCTCTTCAAGCGCCAGATCGAGGTCTTTTTGAGAAATGATATTGAGATTGACTAACAGTTCTCCGATCTTGTGTTTTGCTTTCATGGTTTTTCTCTCCGGTAAAACAGCGTATTTATAATATGCTGACTTCTAATCGGCAGTTTTCCGGTTCCACTTTAAAAGCATGCGGTAACAAAGGCATAAAGGGGGGCTGCTGCCCCTTGTACTCACAGCCCCATGACAACTTTATACAATTCAGGATAATCATCTTTCACAAGCAATACATCTTCCTTCAGTAACCGTATGCCTTCCGGCACATATTTCAGGAAATACTTTTTGCCTTTTTCCGAAGAAAGGAAACCATACGCTCCGAGAGCCTGCATATGCCTCTGAAGCCTGCATACGGCAAGCGTCTGCCTGAAATAATCAGCGTCAAACTTGTCTTCAATCTTTGTGATGTAATAATCCACAAGCCGCTCTCTCATGCTGTCTTCGAGGCGATGATACGGGTCCCATAGTATTGATGCAACATCATAGGCTGAAGGCCCCATCCTTGCCCCCTGAAAATCAATGATCCTCAGGCCGCCGTCAGGCCGCACCATAATGTTCTGCGACTGGAAATCCCTGTGAATGATCGTACGGGGAAAAGAATCTGCCAGAAACGCAAGCTGATGAAATTCGTTCTCGAGATTTGAACCATGTTCCACTTTTAAGCTTCTTATCCCTTCCAGAAATCTCTCGGCAAAGTAATCTGTTTCCCACCGGAAATATTTATAATCAAAGAGCCTGTTCTTAAGGGGCAGGCATTCAGCCGCGTAGTCGGTAACATTGGTATGAATATATACCAGTATATCGATCACTTTCCTGTACATTGTCTCGCTCTCGATGCCCTCACGGGGGCATTTCAGCCAGTTGTAAAGCGAGGTATCTCCGGCGTCTTCAAATACCGCTTCCTTCTCATCAAGGTCCTCTTCCAGGAGGTCCGGTACCGGGACAGAATATCTCAGAAAAAAACGTGTATACTCCATTTGACGTATAAAATCAGGGTCGTCTCTTCTGCACTGCATAAGCACCGCGAATTTCCTGCCTCTTTTGACCCTGTAGTATTTTCTGTCAGACCCGCCCGTGCCTATAGGTATTTTATCTTCTTCTAATGATACTCCAAAAATTTCCGGCTCGCTGAGGCTGACACTGAGATCAGGCCCGATGATACAGTTTTGAAAAGCACCATGAGAAGATATTTCCCATCCCCCACCCTTCCCCTCCCCCGTCAAGAGGGAGGGCAGGAGAATGCAGTTCCTCAATGAAATATTTTTATCGAAATCCCATCCTTTCTCGATCACAACATATCCCTGCATCTCAACATTTCCACAGCCCCTTGTCGATGGATGTACGTACACTGTCTCTCCATCGCCTTTTAAAAAATCAAAAACAGCGGCGGCATATGCTGCAGGAGTCCCGATATCGCTCCAGTAACATCCGCTCACATCAAATGTGCCTATTTTATGTCCAGCACTCACCGCCTCCAGCCATGCATCAACAACACTGGATGGGCCCTCAGGGAGAAATTTCAGGAATCCGGGTTCGTACACGGCAATGCCGGTGAAGGCGACGATTCTTTCATTTGCAGAGGAAGACCTCAAACCGGCCTTAACACCTTTGAGGAATCCATTGCTATCAACGGAAACGTTATTGAATTTTGGATGATCATGCACCGCAAGCGTCACGAGGTTGCCGGATGACAGGTGGTGCTCCAGGAGCTTTCCTGAATCCATATCAGAAATGATGTCAGAATTGTGAACAAGGAAAGTATTTTCATTTAATGAGCTTTCTGCGTTTTTCAGTGCGCCGCCTGTACCTAATATGTTCTCTTCAGGAAAAAAAACTACCTTCTCGTGAAAAATACTTTGCTTTATCCACTCTTCAACAGCCTCCTTCTTATGATGAAGGTTTATCCCTATCTTACCAACAGGAAGCCCTGATAATTTCTCAAGCACGATCTGCAGGACAGACTTGCCCAGAACCGGCAGCAGAGGTTTCGGAATAAGGTTTGTTATCGGCCTGAGCCTCTCGCCAAAGCCTGCTGCGGGAATGAAGATGTTAATTGGTTTGTTCATAGTGAGCTCTGTTCCAATGGAAAGCACATAGGGACATAGGAGCAAAGGCACAAAGGCAAGGCTGGTAGAGGATTTCTATACGACACCTTTAAAAAAAAGACTTCGAATTTTACCGAAAGATTACATCTGCAATATAAGCAGACGAAATGCAAGCAATTCTGTCGATTATAGAAATCCGGAATCAGGCTTGCCTTTGTGAGATTAGAAAACCTTAAATATTTTTTCAGATATTTGATGATTAATAACATAGGGGGATATTATAGGTTTTAGCACGTTAATATATCAGAAACTCCTTCCGCACTTTCTTGTCAAATTCCCTGCACTCTTCCATCCACCATTTCTCCATTTGTGCAAGTGTTCTGCCGCTCTCAATATCTTTTCTCAGCCTGTCAGTCCCTGCGAGGACGTCTATAGGCATCTTCTCCTTCTCATATTCATACGGCGGCTGTTTCCATCTGAAATATTCAGGATAGAGCTCACGTATCGCCTTGATGATCGCAACGCCAGTCTTGAACGGCCTGAATCTCTTCCTGTCAAGGACATGTATCTGGGCCCCGCCGCACAGCTTGCCGGCATGCTTCTGAAAGGTCGGCTGAAAATACATCCCTCTGAATGTGACGCCGGGAAGTTTATGTCTTTGAAGTTGCCGCACGAGGACCTCAGGGTCTATGAATGGAGCGCCGAAAATCTCAAACGGCCGTGTTGTGCCGCGTCCTTCACTCAGATTTGTTGCTTCCAGAAGGCACATTCCCGGATACACGAGAGCGGTATCAGGCGCAGGCATGTTAGGAGACGGCAGCACCCAGGGCAGGCCCGTGTCATCAAAGTACATCGCACGCTTCCAGTCTTTCATGGGGATAATATGTAAATCAAGTGACGGATAGAACCTGCCTTTCAGATACCCTGCTATCTCGCCGACGGTCATACCGTGACGCACCGGCAGAGGCCTCTGGCCGACAAAAGATGAAAAAGCCATATCAAGCACGGGGCCTTCAACAACTGTTCCGCCAAGGGGGTTGGGCCTGTCCAGGATGACAACAGATCTGCCTGTCTCGCTGCATGACTGCATGCAAAGTTCCATGGTCCATATGAATGTATAATAGCGGGAACCTACATCCTGTATATCAATTACCAGCACGTCTACGTCCTTCAGCATAGCTGGCTTTGGTTTGCGCGTATCACTGTAAAGGCTGTAAACCGGCAGCCCGGTCTTTTTATCTTTGAAACCCTTCCATTCTATCATGTTGTCCTGAGTCTCACCCCTGATACCATGCTGAGGTCCAAAGAGAGCCCGGAGTTTCATCTTGCTGCTTCTCAGAAAAACCTGTACAGTATGCTCCAGTTTTCCATTGACTGAAGCAGGATGTACGACAAGCCCCACCCGTGCGCCTCTCAGCCCCGGTGGCCAGAGTTTCTCACATATGTCGAGTCCGGTTTGCATATTATCCCAACCCTATATTATTTAAATCACAAAAGCCATAGATTTCCATTAATGTCTTTACATGCACAATGGGAAGCCTGCTGCGTAATTTCTCTAATCGACACAAAGCATTTTACATTTTTCTTCTGCGCAATTCTTATCTTTGTACTTTTCTTAACTCTTTACTCCTGACTCTTAACTCATTATTGAAGGTGTCGTATAGAAATTCTCTGCAGACTTCCCATTGTGCATCTCCCCTGGACAGAAGCAAGTGATCCAGTCAAATACGATGAGCATTTAATGTACGGCAATTCAGAAAAATCTTCAACTCTGGTACAATCACTGTCATGACAAAAGCGCTGTATGTCCATATCCCGTTCTGCATGAAGCGTTGCGTTTACTGCGACTTTGTGTCGGGCATATATGATCCTGAAAAAGCAGACGCCTATATTAAGGCACTGAAGAAGGAGATATCATCCATACCGGAAAAGACACCACTCTCAACTTTGTTCATAGGAGGCGGCACCCCGACTGCTCTTTCTGCCCCTGCCCTTACAGATCTTATTGATCACATTTTCTCGCATTTCAGTTTCACTCCTGATTTTGAGGCTACCATTGAGGCCAACCCCGGAACTGTGGATAGAGAGAAATTGCAGGCAATATATGCAGCAGGCATGAACAGGATCAGTATCGGCATCCAGTCTTTTCATGATGACGAACTTCTGTTCCTCGGCAGGCTGCATACAGCTAAAGAAGCTGAACAGGCAGTCCATTTAGCGCGTGATGCAGGATTCAACAATATAGGAGTAGACCTTATTTATGCCATCCCGGGGCAGAACATTGTAAGCTGGAGGGATACGATCGAGAAAGCATTAAAGCTTAAGCCGAAACATATTTCAGCATATGAACTGACCATTGAAGAAGGCACCCTGCTTCATAAGTTTATTGATGCATCCTCTCCACCGCCGCCCAGCAAGAGCTGGTTCTCCAGGTTGACCGGGTTTTTCAGGAACAGGATCACGAAACCGCCTGAGGGTTTAATAGTAGAAATGTATAACCAGACTATCGATTATCTGAAAGATGAGGGATATGTCCATTATGAGATATCGAATTTTGCAAAACCCGGTTTTATCTGCAAACACAATCTCAACTACTGGGACAGAGGGCCATATTACGGCGCCGGGCTGGGGGCACATTCTTTTATGAATAGCATGCGGTCTCACAATACTGAAAGTTTGGAAGAGTACCTCAAGATCATTTCAGAGGGCCAACGCCCTGTTATAAAAACAGAGCATATAACCGAAGACAAGTCCATTGCTGAGGCCATATTCCTCGGGATGAGAAAAACAGAAGGAATAGATATACCCTCTTTTACAGTGCATTACGGGAAAGACATCTGTACACTCTATGAAAAGCAGATAAAGGACATGCAGGATGCTGGCCTGCTGGAAAAAGGGAACAATGCGCTCCGCCTTACAAGAAAAGGGATCCTTCTCTCAAATGAGGTCTTTGCCAGATTTATCTGACTGCTGAAAGCTGACAAGGGGAATTAATAACATTCCCGCGCCACCTTACATAACACAGGGGTAAAAAGTTAAAATACAAGTCGTGTGTTTCATATGTTGCAATATGTTGAAGGGAGCATTATGATCGATAAATTCGAACCAAAGTGGATAGCCTGGGAAATCACGAGGAGATGCAATCTCAAGTGCGTGCACTGCCGTTCATCGTCCGAGATGGAGGCAAAGGGGCATCCTGATTTCCCGACGGAAGAAGCCTACAGGATTATCGACGATATTGCAAGCTACGCCAAACCGGTCATGGTCCTTTCAGGTGGTGAGCCTTTGTTAAGAAAAGACGTTTTTGATATTGCAAAATACGGAACTGAAAAAGGTTTGAGGATGTGCCTTGCGACAAACGGGGCGCTGGTGACAAATGAGATATGCGAGGGTATGAAAGCATCCGATATCAAGATGGTGTCGCTCAGTCTTGATGGTTCAACAGAGGAAGTCCACGATAATTTCCGGAACCAGAAAGGCGCGTTTGCCGGAGTGATAAAAGCAACTGAACTGTTCAACAAGCACGGCATCAAGTTCCTGATAAACTCATCCTTCACAAAACGCAATCAGAAGGAGATCTCCAGGGTCTATAAACTCGCCAAGGAACTCGGCGCGACCGCATGGTATATGTTCATGATAGTGCCGACCGGCAGGGGCGAGGAGATCATGAACGAGCTGATCTCAAAAGAGGATTATGAAGAACTCCTGAAATGGCATTATGAGATGGAGAAAAATGAAAAAGACCTGCTCGTGCGGCCTACTTGCGCCCCGCATTATTACAGGGTAGTTCTTCAGAAACAGAAGGAGGAAGGTGGGAAATTCGAGCGCCGCACCCTGAAATTTTCCACTGGCGGCTCAAAAGGATGCCTTGCAGGACAGTTAATCTGCCTGATAGATGTTGACGGCAATGTCCTGCCGTGCAGCTATTTCCCGAAAGCGGCAGGCAATATCAGGGAAAAATCTTTCAAGGACATCTGGGAAAATTCCGAGCTTTTTAAAGACATGAGGAATTTTAAAGGATACAAAGGCAGATGCGGTTCGTGTGAATACGTAAATGTCTGCGGCGGCTGCCGCGCGCGCGCGTACGCCGTGACAGGCGATTATATGGATGAGGAGCCTTTCTGCGGATATATACCGTGGAGGATGAAGAAGAAGTAATGACAGCAGGGGCGAGGTGCTGCCGCGCCCTTTGTCCTGATAAACTGAAAATTTTTATGAACGGAGACCCCAAATGAACGATACGTTTCTTAAAGCATGCCGCGGTGAAAAGACAGAATACACACCCATCTGGATCATGCGTCAGGCCGGGAGATATTTGCCTCAATATCAAAAGGTAAGAGGCAAGGTTGATTTCCTGACGCTCTGCAAAACACCTGAGCTTGCCGCTGAAGTTACGATCCAGCCAATAGATATCCTGAAGGTTGACGCGGCAATCCTTTTTTCCGATATCCTCATTCCTGTCGAAGCAATGGGCATGGATCTGGAGTTTCACGAAAAGAAAGGGCCTGTCCTTTCCCCAGCCTTACGTGATGAGGGAACAGTGAAGAAATTATCCGTCCCGGACCCGGAAGATAAAATGAAATTCGTCATGGATACGATACGCCTCCTCAGGAAGGAACTCGCGGGCCGTGTGCCGTTGATCGGTTTTTCCGGAGCGCCCTTTACTACCGCAACCTATATGATAGAAGGCAGTACATCAAAGAACTTTCTTAACACAAAACGAATGATATTCCAGTCTCCTGATCTGTACCGCTCTTTGATGGACAAGATAACTGCAACAGTTACTGAATACCTTAAGGCTCAGATCAAGGCCGGCGCTCAGGCGGTCCAGTTGTTCGACACCTGGGGCGGGATTTTCTCCCCTCAGGACTTCAGGGACTATGCATTATCGTACGTTAAAAAGGTCATCACTGAGCTTAAAACCTGGCAGCACTCGGAAAAGATACCCCCGGTTCCGATCATCTATTTTGTTGGTGAGACAGCGGGATTGCTCGAAGAGATCAAAACATCAGGAGCCGACGTCCATGGCATTGACTGGAGGATCAATCTCGATGACGCCATCAAAAGGATCGGCAGCAACGCGATAGTCCAGGGTAATCTCGACCCTATTGCACTATTTCTGCCGCAGAACAAAATTGAGCAGCGAGTAAAAGACATTCTTGGCAGGGCGTCTTCTGCACAGGGCCACATCTTCAATCTCGGGCATGGGGTTCTTCCGGAAACGCCTCCTGACAATGTGATTGCCCTGGTTGAAATGGTGCATAATTACAGCAGGAAATAAACCGGACACTCTCAATCGTTCGCCGCGATAACCCGGCTTTTCATCATTATTGGCAAAATAACCATGTCACAATGGCAATCATCAGCCATTTCACCAGGCATATCCCTCCTCAACCTCTTGAAAACACACAGTTCCAGTCTTGGCACTAATCTTGCGAATTTCTTCTCAGTATCAATGTCTGTATTTTTCAGGAGGCTGTTCAGATAATATGTTCTCGTTCATATCAAATTTTCTGCAAATGCCATATGCCGTCAGAACAGAAGGATCCAGCACACGATCAGAGATGAAAGAAGATACCAATTACAGGAACATGGAATTGTTCTTTTCCTCCATACTCGAAGGTATGCAGGATAGTATTATTGTCCTTAACAGAAACTTTGAAATCCTTTATGCAAACAGCAGCTACAGCCGAAATGTCGGATGCAGGCTGGAACAGATAAAAGGGAGATACTGTTATGAGATCTCCCACCGCAGGAAAAAACCATGCTACCAGGAAGATAAGGAGTGCGTGGTAAAACGGACCTTTGACACGGGTTTCAGCAGCAGCATGATCTATATGCATCCTGACATGACTAATAACCCCCAATATTTTGAAACCATCGCATATCCGATCAAGGATATCTCAGGCTATATTGTCTCTGTTGCAAAGAGGATCACTGATATAACTGAAAAGAACAAACTCAACCACGAACTTAAAACCCGGGTGAAAGACCTGGAAGAATTCTATAACATGGCTGTCGGCAGAGAAGTAAAGATGATCGAACTGAAAGAGGAAATAAAAAATCTTAGAAATGAATTGGCCAGATATAAAAACGAAAGCAGGCAATGAGATCAAAACTTTCCATCTTTGTAGTCCTTTTGGGTTCTCTTTTTTTCTCAGGATATATTTACTTTGATTACCTGTATCATGACAACTGGATAACAAGCCGTTTCTCCCCGCTAAAAGAACCTCTTGGAGTATTTCCGTCTTTGCTGGTACTGAGCGCCTTCATCGGATCACTTGTTGCCGCCTATCTCATAAACGAGCGCAGGAAGCTCCTTGAGCGGACAAAACATTCGGAACAGCATTCAAAACGTGCAGCACATGAATGGACCGTAACATTTGACTCAATGCCCTACGGCGTCCTCCTGATCGATGACGAGCGTAATATTGTCAGGGCAAACAAGTATTTTAAAGAATTCGTTCAAATGCCGGAACACGAGACTGCCTTCAATAAGAAATGCTATAACATAGTCTGTAAAAATGCACATCCTCCTGATTACTGCCCTCTTCAGCGGGCGATAGTGACCAGAAAGACAGAGACGCGGGAATACTTTCATGAGAAGCATAATAAATTCATGAATGAAAGCATCACCCCGATAACCAATGATGAGGGAAAAGTCATTTCCTATGTACATGTCCTGATGGATGTTTCAGAGATGAAAGAAAAAGAAAAGCGGCTGATCCAGTCCAAAGACGCGTTTTTCAACATGCTCAAGGATATGGATGCCACCAATAAGGAAATGAGAGAAGTATATGACAGCCTGATCACTACACTCTCAAATATTATAGACGCCAAAAGCCCGTGGACACGTGGCCATTCAATAGAAGTCTCGTGGTATGCAATGTCAGTTGCCAGAGATATGGGGCTCTCCGGAACAGATATAGAAGCTCTCAAAACAGCAGCTCTCCTGCACGATATTGGGAAAATAGGGACATACGACGTGATCCTTGATAAACCCGGCAGACTGACTGACGACGAGCTCGTCCTCATCAGAAATCACACGATCAAAGGAGAAGAAATACTGAAACCCATAAAAGGGCTGGAACCTATACTGCCCATAATCAGGGCACATCATGAACGTGTCGATGGGGCGGGTTACCCGGACAGACTCAAAGGAGATAATATCCCTTTCCTCGCCAGGATACTCTGTGTCGCCGATGCCTATGACGCGATGGTGTCTGACAGGCCCTACCGTCCTTCCCGGAGCAGGGAATCCGCGCTTGCAGAAATACAGAGCTGCGCCGGAACACAGTTTGATCCCCTCATCGTGCAAGCCTTCATGAAAATAACGCTAACAAGAGAAACACCCGTATTTTAACTCCCATCATTCATAAACCTGGTGCAGGTATGGCAAAATAACATGTTGCGCGATACCTTAGCATCTAAACCTCGAAAATATTCTGTTCTAATATCTACAGTTTTGCTATTTATAAATCTATCGCTTCCAAGATGTTATTGAGTCATGCCTGCTCCAGATAAAATTAAAAAATATGGGTTAAACTTGGACGCATGCCTTTGATGTGCAACTGAATATTTTTTGAGCCGTTCCATTCGTTCATGGAAGGAATGAAAGCTATATCCAGTGGGGACTTCGTCCCGATCTTTGCCATCTGGCCTGCCATGTTAAAACCTATGGTATCGATCTGAATGCTGCCCTGCCTGAGCAGCATTTTAAGGTGATTCTCCCGGACGGTCCGATGAGTAACGACAGCCACTTTTTTAGCGCCGAACAAGGGTTCCCTGTTTGCAACCCCGAAGGGCTCCAGCAGGCTCAGTTCATTCACCAGTTCAGCGCTCAGGTCTGAAAAGCTTACGGCAGCATCTATTTCCAGTACCGGGACCATATCTTCAGGACTGAGATCCCTTTCAACGATCCTGTTCATCTGCTCCCTGAAGCGCTGGAAATTTTGAGCAGTGATCTTCAGCCCTGCGGCCTGTTTATGCCCTCCGAAACCGATCAGGAGGTCTGAGCATTCAGCCACAGCGTTATAGAGATGAAACGGCGGGATCCCTCTTGCAGAACCTTTTGCAATGGAATCCCTGACCGAGAACAGGAATACGGGCCTGTAAAACATTTCAACCAGACGCGAAGCGACGATGCCGATCACGCCCGGATGCCAGTTATGAGATGAAAGTACAAGCGCATTATCAAGGCGGCATCTGTCTATCATGTCAAGCGCTGACTGCAATACTTCCCCTTCGATCTTCTGTCTTCTCCGGTTCTGCTCTTCAAGCCTGTTCGCGATCAGGCCTGCCCTTTCTTCATCGTGCGTGAGAAAAAGCTCCACCGCCTCTGCTGCATCATCAAGCCTGCCGGCAGCATTGATCCGGGGGATAAGCGTGAAAGCAAGCTGGCCGGAACCCATTTTCTTTTCGATCGCAGCGGCTTTCTTTAATGCCTTCATCCCTGCGCTGCAGGAATCGTTGTTGATCTGCTTAAGGCCATAGACTGCGAAGACCCTGTTCTCATCCACAAGAGGGACAGAGTCAGCAATAGTTCCAATTGCAACAAGGTCAAAAAGCTCCTCGCATCTTATTTTGTGTATCCCCATATCTCTGACAACGGCCTGAATGAGCTTGAATGCAACACCAACACCAGACAGATATTTAAAAGGATATACCGAGTCCTTCCTGTGGGGATTTATTATGGCTATAGCATCAGGAAGCGATGGCGGCGGTTCATGGTGGTCCGTAACGATAACATCCATACCAAGTGAACGTGCATTCCCTATCTCGCTGCTGGAGCTGATCCCGCAGTCTGCAGTGATGATCAGTCCGGCACCGCACGCCTTTGCCTTCTGAATGCCCTTATCACTTACGCCGTAACCTTCGGTCATCCTGTTGGGGATATGATAATGAGTTTCCAGTCCCATCTTTCTGAACGCGCCTACCAGGAGCGCTGTTGCTGTCGTTCCGTCAGCGTCATAGTCGCCGTGCACAAATATGATTTCTTTATCTTGGGCTGCTGCCTTCAAACGCTCAACAGCCTTGTGCATATCCTGCAGCAGGAACGGGTCATGAAGATCACCGATGGATGGATTGAGAAATTTACTTATGCTTTCAGGCGCTTTAATCTCCCGGTTTACAAGCAACTGCGCAAGGAGAGGTGATATGGAGGCCCTGCCTGAAAGATACTTAATGAATTCAGGGTTGGTTTTGTTTAGCAGCCAGTGACGATGCATCGATTAACAAAAAAAATAAAAAGTTAACCTTTTATTTTTTAACAAAGGGGTTGTCTTTGCCCAGCATCAATACAATGGGGCTCGCAACAAAAATGGAAGAGTAGGTGCCGACTATTATCCCCAGCATTATGGCAAGAGCAAAGTCGTGAATGACCTCTCCTCCAAACAGGAAGAGAGATAAGGCAGTGGCAAATGTCGTCAGTGATGTTATTAATGTCCTTGACAGGACCTCGTTAATGCTCTCATTTATGACCTGTATCCTCGGCAGCTTTATTCTGCTCCTCATATTCTCCCTTATCCTGTCAAACACAACAACGGTGTCCGTAAGGGAATAACCCGCGATCATGAGCAGGGCGCTGATGACAAGAAGATTTATTTCCTTGCCCATAAGATAAAAGACAGCAAGGACCGCAGTAACATCATGGAATGTTGCCATTGTTGCACCGATGCCGAATCTCACCTGAAACCTGAAGGCAACATAAATAAGTATACCTATCATTGCTGCAATAACAGCCCACATGGCGTCTTCTCTCAGCTTTGCCCCGACTTTCGGACCTATCTCGGTCGTCGAGTCGACAACGACATTGCTCTCGGAAAATTTCCGGGACAAGGCGGAAATTATTGCCGCCGAAAGGTCCCCCAGCTTTTCCTGGTTCTTTTTGATCCTTATGAGAGCCTTGTTCTCGGTGGGAAGCATCTGGAGATCAAACTCTTTTACCCCTCCATCCACGAGGGCCTTTCTCACATCGGATATCTGTACGGTTGTATTGAACTTGACCTGCACTGAAGTGCCGCCGGCAAAATCTATCCCGAGGTTCGCCTCTCCCCTGGCGATCTGAATAATCGCGATAATTCCAATCAGGGTCAGCATCCCGGATAAAACAAGTCCAATGACCCTTTTCCCCATAAAATCTATCTTTGTGTTTTTTAAAAATTCTATCATATGCTCAGCCTCTTTATCTCACGCTTTGTAGTGATTATATCGAATATCGTCTTTGTGCCAATAAGCGCGGTGAAAAGATTGATTAGCACGCCCCACCCAAGCGTTACAGCAAATCCTTTTATCGGCCCGGTGCCGAACTGAAAGAGCACCACTGCAGTGATGAGAGTCGTTACGTGCGAATCAAATATCGTCCAGAAAGCCTTGTCGTATCCCGAGTCAATTGCAGCGCGTGGTGTCTTGCCGAGCCTGAGTTCCTCCCTCATCCGCTCGAACATGAGGACGTTGCTGTCAACAGCCATGCCGATCGCGAGGATTATCCCAGCTATGCCGGGAAGGGTGAGCGTAGCCCTGAACGCAGCCAGTACTCCGAGAAGATACAGGATATTCAGGACAAGCGCAAAATTCGCGATGACGCCTGAAAACTTGTAATACACTACCATGAATACAATAACCATGACGGCTCCGATAATGCCTGCTCTTATTCCTGCCTGTATGGAGTCTTTCCCGAGGGACGGCCCTACTGTTACGTTCTGCTGCATCTTAAGAGGGGCGGGAAGTGAACCCGACCTTAGTACAATAGCCAAATCTTTTGCTTCATCCATCGTAAAAGATCCTGTTATCGACGCATTTCCGCCTGCGATCTTTTCCTGGATAACAGGAGCAGAGTACACATTGCTGTCGAGGATAATCGCAAGGCGTTTCTTGACATTATTCGAGGTCACCTGTTCAAACAGCTTCGCGCCTGTTGCGTCAAATGATATGCCGACATACGGTTCATTGTATCTCTGATCGATATTGACCCTTGCTTCTGTAAGAAAATCTCCGGTGATAAGGGTCAGCTTCTTCACGAGATATACAGCCTTGATGCCGGTGTCAGTCCCTGTCTCGGTATCACGTATCTTGCCGAAAAGTATCTCGTCTCCTTCAGGGAGCTGAGAAACATACTGCTGTACTATGCTTTGTTCCTGTCCTGGTGCGACTGTTGCAGGAAGTTGTGCTGCAAGAGGTGATTCATCATCAAGGATCTTGAATTCAAGGAGAGCTGTTTTCCCGACCAGATCAATGGCCCTTTTCGTATCTTTCACTCCGGGAAGCTCTATGACGATCTCATTTGCTGCCTGACGATGAATGGTGGGCTCTGATACTCCGAACTGATCGACCCTGTTCCTTATGGTCTCGAGCGCCTGGTCTACAGCAAAATTCTTTATCCTGTTAACCTCACTGCTATCAAGACCGTAAAATGCCCTGCCTTCCGCCTGCCTTTCAAGCGACAGGTTCGGAAACTGCTCCTGCACGATCTTTTTAACCTGTTCATTGTCCGGAGATATTACAACTTCCAGACCCTGTTTCTCAGCCTTTGCCTCGATCTTCTTTTCGCTGAATGCATTGGTCAGTCCGGCAGCGCTTCTCTCAAGCGTGACTTCTACTGTTTTCTCAGTGTCAACTTCATACACAAGATGCACGCCGCCCTGAAGGTCCAGGCCGAGTGTCAGTCCGTATTTGCCCAGCCACTCAGGCAATGAAGGAGCCAGGCGGGTAGATGGCAGGAAAAATATTACTGAAAGTATCGTAGCAGCCGTAATTAAAGAGACTCGCCAGAGAAATTTTTTCTTCATATCCTTTTATTATTCTCCGGTCCTGAGGCCTGCAATGAAATTACGGTCTACTTTTATTCTCACGTCGTCCTTAATGCCGATCTTGAGAGTGACCGACTTATCGTCAATTTCCTCAATAAGTCCGAATATCCCTCCGGTGGTCATGACTTTATCGCCTTTTTTCAGATTCTCAAGCATCTGCTTATGTTCCTTGGCCTTCTTGGACTGCGGCCTGATCAGGAGGAAATAAAATATTACGAAGATAATTATGAGAGGCAAGAAAGATGTAAGCATATTACCTGCCCCCTGCTGTCCTCCATCTGCCCCGCCAGGTGCTCCTGCCATAGCATAAACAATGTCTGTAAACATGATATTCCCTCCAAATCCTTTAAATTTACGTTTAAAATCCTGTTACTATAAACTGTTCACCTTGAATTTATCAAGGGGCATGACAACCACTTGCAATTATAAAGATTATTGAAGCCGCCTCAGCATCTCGTCTGGTTGTGTAATTGTTTCCTTTTCTTGTCAAAGTTTACACTTGCCATATTTTTTATATCTTTTTAATAAAACCATGTCGATAATTCTTACATAAACATTTTCTGCTTAATCCACCGTAAGTTCACATCATCATATAAATCAATCAGTTGTACCCATGGCATTTGATTTGCATAATTTATCTCACCATTATGAAATTCTCGGTACTCAAAGCGAACAACCCCATCAGATGGAAGGTACTAAGTTTTTTTGTTATATCTTCTCTTTTTATATTGCTTGGAATTAGTTTTACTCAGGCAGTGGCAATAGATCCCTTATCTCCTGGAGCGGTTGCCGTCATAGCCTCTGAGGAAAAAGTTCTGAACGATGTCAAAAGCACCCAGATGGGTTTTACGCCCATCCCTGAAACAAAGACCATTATTCTTATTGGCGCAGGGCTGCTTGCTGCAGGATTGTATGGCAGGAAAAAAATAAAGAAATAGGTCAAGAGGGCTTTAATCTCCAGTTGTCAGTTCATCTGTTTCAGCATCCCTTGCGTCCCTGTCAAACTCTTTCAATATCTTTTTTATTTCGCTGTCCGTTGATTTCAGTTTTGCTTTACAGTATTTGATGAGGGAGGCGGCTCTTTTTACTTTTTCAGCAAGCACATCCACATCAACAGCCTCATTCTCTATTTCCTCAACTATGGACTCTATCTCCATAAGCGCTTCTTTATAGCCCGGCATATCTTTCATAATTCTCTCCTTTTCTTTAATTTCCTGTCCACAACGCTTGAAAGTTCCCCTTCATGCAACAAAGTCCTCACGCTGTCGCCCTCCTCAACCTCTACCGATGATTTCACGGCTTTTCCATTGCAATATGTAATGCTGTATCCTCTCCTGAGCACATTCACCGGATTTAGATGATTGATATTGCTTTCCCTGGTCCTGAGCTTTTCATGGTGTGTCTGGATGAGCTTCAGTGAATACTTTAAACCCCTGGCAAGAGTTATCAGGACATGAAAATTGTCGGCCAGTTCCTTCCCTGCCAGACCCTCAAGACTTTTTGCGAGCGAAGACAGTTGTTCTTTTTTATCTGAAGTGAGCGTTAAGCTCCCATGCATAAGGTTATATTTCAGGAAGTCCATCCGGTCTTCAAATTCTTTTACCCGCGTGATGATAAGGTCAGCTACGGCTGTCGGGGTTTTGGCCCTTATATTAACCACCTCATCAATCACGGTAACATCCCGTTCATGGCCTATTCCTGAGATGACCGGGACATGAAGGGATGCTATCGCCATTGCGATCTCGTAGCTGTCAAAGCAGTGCAGGTCCATTTGCCCGCCGCCGCCCCTTACGATCACAACTACATCCAGACCTGCTGCATCCTGCATGCATTGATACAGTGCGCGTACGATAGATCCCTCAGCCCTGTCTCCCTGCATGACTGCTTCATACAGCCTGCAATGGAATCTGTACCCGTAGGGGTTGTCCTTCAGGTGATTCATCAGGTCTCCATAACCCGCAGCAGACGCTGACGAGACAATGCCTATCCTCTGGGGTACGAGCGGAAATTCCAGCTTTTTGTTCCTGTCTTTCAATCCCTCTTTTACAAGCCTCTCCAGTATCTCCTTCCTGCGCACGGCAAGTTCACCAATAGTATAGGAAGGATCAATATTAACGATATTCAGCTTGAGGCCATAACGTTCATGAAAACTCACTCCAGCCTCAAAAAGTATCTTTATTCCTTTTGCAAGCTCGATACCCGTGGCTTCCCTGAACATGGCAGACAGTCTTTTATATTTATC
Organism: Nitrospiraceae bacterium; assembly: GCA_003599425.1. Lineage (GTDB taxonomy): Bacteria > Nitrospirota > Thermodesulfovibrionia > UBA6902 > UBA6902 > SURF-23. The sequence goes on from QZKC01000059.1 coordinate 29,278, forward strand.
AGCCCATATCACAGCCTTTATTTCAGCCCTGACCGTCTCGCCTTCTTTTTCGATCAGGGTAAGATAGCAGTGGTTCCTGACGTCACAGGCTGCTATCTCCGCGGCAACGAGAAATGTGTCTGGAAAGGACATCTCAAGCGCCGAGCGTATAAGCTGGTTGAGTTCAAATAACGATACTGTCTGCGGCATGTTCATATTCCCTTCAAAGATTATTTGTACATTAGGTTAGCATAAAGGCAATTGACTTTTTTATTTTAAAGATATATAAAATGTATCACTTTAACCCAAGCAGCGACAAGGAGGAAGGTATTATGAAAAAAACCAACACAATTCTAACCATGGTATTTCTGTTCCTTTTGATAACATTCATTTATACTTCAGACGCAGGGGCAAAGAAAGTATATGTAGCTAATTCCGGCAATAACACCGTTTCAGTCATTGATCCTGCAAAGAATGAAGTAGTGATGACGATCAGGACCGGCGTATGGCCCGCAAGCATTGCAGTAGACCCTGCTTCAAAAAGGGCTTACATTGTCAATTCCAATGAAGGCGACAGCACTATCTCGGTCGTAGATACAGAAAGCTATTCCGAGATAACAAAGATCAAGGTCGGCATAGGGCCCATGAGCATAGTTCTTGATCCTGCAGCAGGCATTGCATATGCCGCTGATACAGAGCATATGGTCGAAGGCAAGAACGTGAACAAGACCCTCTCTGTCATTGACCTGAAAACGAACAAGGTCACAGGGAAGATCGAAGTCGGCGTGGGGCCTTTCGACATGAAGATCCTCGACAAGAAACTATATGTTAGTAATTCCGGCGACTGGACCGTATCGGTTTTGAATACCGCAGACCGGAAAATACTGAACACGATAAAGGTCGTGGACACACCATTGGGGATCGATGTTCATCCTGAAAAGAAGAAGGTCTACGTAGCTATTCACGGTAAGGGGCAGGTTACGGTTATAGATGCCGTAAACAATAAAGATGTCGGCTCGATACCTGTTGGAAAGGCAGCATGGTATATCGCAGTTGATGCTGCGAAGAACCGTGCCTATGTAACGACACGTGAAGAGAACAAAGTATCCGTGATCGATACCAATACAGATAAAGTGATCGAGACCATCAAAGTTGGAAAGGAACCGATCGGCGTGGCAGTTGATCCGGAGAGTCACAGACTGTATGTGGCAAATTTTGGTGATGTCAGTGTTTCGGTCATTGACACAACAAACAATAAGGTAGTCAACACCATAAAGCTCACACCTGCAACAGACAGCACCTACTCCGGTTCACCCTGGGGTATCGCGGTCTATTAACAGACTGATGAAGCGCGGGCAGGGCCTCATGCGCAATTCGGATATGAACATAATGCAAATCTTGTCACACCCAATATTTTTCGATTTGTGGTAAAGTAGCAGTAACTTTTAAAGTCATTAAAGCCTCTCAGCTTTAAAGGCTGTGAGGCTTTAATGTTTTATTTATCTGGAAAGGATCAAACAATGGGTAAAAAACTGTATGTGGGCAACATTTCGTTTCAGGCAACTGAAGATAGCCTGAGAGAGTCATTCGCTAATTGCGGAGAGGTGGAGTCGGTCAAGATCATAACTGATGCATACACAGGACAATCAAAGGGATTCGGTTTTATTGAAATGGCATCCGAAGAAGATGCGAAGAAAGCGATAACAGACCTGAACGGCACAACATTTATGGACAGGGTGATAGTCGTTAATGAGGCTCGGCCGCAGCAGCCAAGGGAAAGAAAAGCTTTTGGCAGAGATAATGGGAATTACGGCAGAGGCGGTTTCGGATCAGGCAATCCAAGAGGGAGAAGGTAACCAACTTTTGGAAATCAAAGTCTACGGGAACAATATAGAAAAGGCTCTTAAAGATCTAAAGAACAAGCTTCAGAAAGAAGACTTTTTTAAGGAACTGAAGAGACGGACTTTTTATGAAAAGCCTTCTGTAAAGTCAAAACAGAAGCGTATCGCAGCGATTAAGAAAAAGATAAAGGCCTCGAGATTCAAAAGACATGACTGATGCCTGGCAAAAACTTTCCCTCTTCTTTTGGGCTGGGCTTCTGAATTTTATTCTAAGCATAAGACTTTAATACAAACTGTATTTCACCCGAATATTCAACGATCAATTTTCCGGCCATTCCTCCCCACGAATAATGCAGCCCTTCCTAAACTCCCCAGACGGTTAACTCCCCAGACACACGATTGACTTACCATATATTTCTGATATTATTGAATCAGAAATGCAAAGAGGTAATTGTTTTTATAAATTTATGAATATGCAAAAGGTGAAATCATGAGCAAGGAATCAAGAGAGGCATACATAGAAAAACTGGAAGCAAAATTAAGGGAATGGTCTGCTGAGATCGACAAATTGAAGGCAAAAGCGGAAAGTTCAGAGCTAAAGATCAAGGAAGAATACCATAAGAGAATCAACGACCTCCGGGCAAGGAGAGAAGATATAAAAAAGAGAATCCAGAAGCTGAAGGAATCGGGTGAAGAGACGTGGGAGGAACTCAAGTCCGGAACCGAAAAAGCATGGCAGGAAATGAAATCTGCAATCGAGAAAGCAGCATCAAAGTTCAAGTAGAAAACAGGGCTGGAACAGGAACTCTCAAGAAAGATGTTAAACGGTTTATGAATGAAGAACTATTATGGACACAATAATAATTACAGTTGATTTAGGACATTTTAAGGCTTACAGAGTCGCGAGTGATCCCCTTGGCAGACCGATAATTGAATTGATAGCAAGTTATGATTCAATCGAAGGACATGGCAAGCTGTCAGAAAAACTAAGTGATACAGCGGGAAGATTCACGGGTGGCGGCGGAGAAGGTGAAGTTGCAAAGGGATACGGGGAACCTCACCATCTTGAATCGGAAATTATTAAAAAGCTCGAAAAAATGATAGCGATGGATATCAATGCCTTAATAAAAAAAGAGAGATGTGAAAGCTGGTATCTGGCAGCCGGAGAAAAAATCAACAACGGTATTATCAAAAAATTGGAGACCGGGGTAAAAGCCAAGCTGGAGAAAAACATACCTGCTGATTTAACGAAAGTCCGCAAGTCTGAAATTTTAAGGCATTTTGTATAAACACTTGATCAAATCCCCTGAGACGGCTGCGATATTACAAGCGGGTTCAAGGGTTGTCATTTAGCAGGCTGCTGAAAAAGTCGAAAAATACTGCGCTTGTCATTCTGAGCGTTAGCGAAGAATCTCAAACTTACAGTTGGTTGAGACCCTTCGTTTAGGCGACGGTTCGTGAAGGACGAGACACGGATGAAACAATGAACCATCATCATCACTAAGTAAATATATATTGTTTTATTAAGCGTATTCTCTTTTCCAATATTGGGAACAGATTATTTCACTGATGGTCCATATTTTTGTCCTGCATTTAACAGGTTGAATTTAGCACCTTCCTCCTCTTTGACTTTTTTGAAAAAGTCACAAGACATGCATGACACGGACTTTTGTGCGAAATGCCCCTGCACTTTCCCTACGCAGAACGTGCCTGCAACAGCCCAACAGATACGGCCTGCATTTTTCCCGCTGTTCTTACCATTACTGAGGGGGTCCGTGGGAGCCGGACATACTCCCATTTCCTTGACCTTTACTCCGCCAGGCTCTCTTCCGCACTTCTTGAATTCCCAACAGTTTAATTTGGCCATATCATCCTCCTCCAAAATATAACTGTTCAATACACTTTAAAATGAAAATGCAGACATTGTTTTTTCCTCTCGTATATAAAACGGGTTTTATAAAGCAACGCCTGCATTTTCCGGTCTGCGATAAAGCTGACTACTTTGATAAAGAATAGCCTGGTACCCAGTTAGCCGGATCCTGTATTTCCAGACTTTCCGGATCCTGCACCTGAGTATGGTATCCAACACGGACATTGTGATCTTTTGTCACTTTCTTTGACATCAGGTAATACCTTGAGGAACCGTTATTGCCGTGTCCTGATGTATCATGAACAGTAGCCCCGCTACCTTCGTTGAATTTCAGATAGGTCGCCAGAGTGTTCGTAATCTTGCAATCTCCTGAAGTTCCAAGTTCTTTTTTCATACATGATTCAATCTGGCTTTGGGACCTTGCCTCTCTCCATAACCTTATTTCATCAATTGTGCCTTTAAACCAGTGAACGGGTTTAGGTATGATTTCGTTGTTCTTGTTTACAGAACCGATCCCTATCTCCGGCACAAAGGTCTGATTCAGCCCTATGAATGTAGACCCTGAATCCGCCATTGCAGGGACTCCTGTTATGCTGTTTAAATGATTGCTGTCAGCGCCGGGCAAAGCCTTGCCGTCCACATAAACGGTCAGCGTTCCAGCGCCTTTATCAAATGCGCCTGCTACGTGGTGCCATTCATTTGAAAGGGCTTTAGGAATAAGGGCAGTGGCAATGTACCACGTATCATTACTTCTGACTGCAAACTTTACACAATGAGACTCACCGCTGCTGGCGCAGCCTTCCTGAGAAGTTGATGATGCACCCTTCCATAAATACAATGCAAAACCATCGGTTGTTTTCCTTGCAGATATATTGCCTCCTGCTGCTATTACGCCCATTTCCTTCTCCGGCTTTATCCAGGCCTCAACAGTAATGCTTGTGTCTTTAAAATCAAATCCTGCCGGGTTTGTCCTCGGATCAGCAAGGGATACCAGACTAAACCAGTGGTTATAATCGTCGGTTGAAACTTCTGATGCAGGGAAATATAATGCGTAATCCCCTCCAAAACTTAATCCTGTAATGCTCAAACTGAGAACAAAGATTACAGCAAGCAGATACAACAATTTTTTCATTAACATTTCTCCTTAGCTTACTTTGTGTTGGTAGTTCCCCCTGAAAAAATTATTTCAGAAAAATAAGGGACGTCTACTCATAATTTTGAGTAGACTAAAATTCATGGAAGGCCGGATCGCCCCAGCCTTCCATGATGGAAACAACTTCTATTCAAACAGTTTTCCCGGAATCTCAAAGATGTTTGTATAGGTGTTCACGACTTGTCCGGTCCCGCCTCCTGCCGGGGTGGTTAAATCAGGCATCACTATTGTAATCTTTTTGGTTACGACAGGTGATGCGCTGCTAAGGTCAATCTGATAAACTGCGCCGTCTACCCTGTTGGAAACGAATCCGGTTTCGCCGTCTGCTGTAAATGTGATATGCCCTATATGGATACCGGTGCCGACTGCAAGATCGGTTTGCGCCCAGTTATTTGACTGATCTAAGAGTGTCAGCATATTGGTCCCATACTTGGTAATTGCTACAGTCTTTCCATTAGGGCTAAGATAGGCGTGCCCGTCTCCGCCTGCAGATGTCACCACATGAGACACCAGCTGCAATGTTTCCATATCAAAGACATCAACTGTAATGCCTGTAAGGTTGTTGCCGGGGCCGCGATTGCAGAAGTAGAAGTATTTGCCGTCCAGGCTGAAGTTTCCATGATGACCTTCAATCACCTCATTATTCACCAGTACACCGTTAAGCATGGGGACAGACATTGTCAGGTTTTCCAGGTCAACAACATAGATATGCGGAGCGACAACGGGGATTGCAGAGTTATAAAGCGTCCCTGACGGACCCTCTGTTACAATCCACATCTCTTTGCCGTCATTGGAAGGAGCCATATAGTGCGGATTATTGTCATACCCTGGAATAGAAAGGTCAAATGTCTTCACCAGAGTAAATGGGTCGCCTTTCTTTTTCGGCGCTTTGATTACATAGACCTTGTCGTCATCATAGCTTGACGTGAAGAAGTACTTGCTGTCCCATGTCCATGCGTTATGCATTGACTGGTTTCCGTTAGAATTGGGATTGGTAAGTGTAAGATCAATGTTCTGATAGACTGTATCGGTTTTGGCATCAATAAAGCTGACTCTCAGCGTCCCATCGGCATTGCGCCTCCACTGATTGACTCCTACCCATTTGCCATTTGGAGAGACAATGGCATGTTTCGGTCTGATATCACCAGTTCCGATAATGATATCTTTGGTCTTTGCAAGTTTTTTGGTGCTGATCACTGTTACCGTATTCATATTGGCGCCTGCGTTGCTTATGTACAGCTTTTTTCCGTTGGGAGTAAGCGCTGCGAGTGTGCCGCCTGTAGCTACATCTCCCGGCACTCCGTTTCCGTCCACATCGGTGTCAATTGATTTGATAACCGCTCCAGTTGCCTCATCAATCACATTTACCAGTCCCCTGCCATGCGTGGCATATGTGTAAGAACTCTCTCCATCATCATCGCTATAACTGAAACCGGGAAAAGCAAATACACTGAGCAAAAGTAACAATACTAAACAAACCATGCCTTTAAAACCTTTTTTAATCATGTAGCCTCCTTTTTGATAACATTATTTACCAGAGCAAAATGCCTGGTTGATTCCACTTATCCCGTGCTTTCACCTCCTTTCAGAATAAATTGGTTGAATGATAATTTTTGAATTCGATGTTTTTGTAATTTCAAAAAATTTAATCTGATAAGACAGGAATTCCAGTGATAGAACACTTATATGCAATTATGATTCCATGATAAGGATTAACCGTTTATCCTTTAAAATGCAGGGAGTAAAAGAAGCTTGCTATTTATATAAATCGTATAGAAGCGCAACAAGTTTTGCAGCCAACTCACGAATGGAACAATGATCCCTTGAATTTTAAATATATTTTTCTGAAACGCAAAGGATGTTGCGGGTCAGCAAAAGATGTTGCACTATCAAAACTTATCCCCTCCCCTTTGATGGGGGAGGGCATGGGTGGTGACTATGAACTTCTTGATTTCCTCAGCAGCCGCCTGTTAAGGGCCTGACGGGTAATGCCCAGAAGAGATGCGGCAATACCCTGTTTGCCTTTAGCTCGTTTCATAGCCTCAGCGATTGCAAAGTCTTCTAATTCATTCAAGGCAGGAAATCTTCCTTGAATTTGCGGCCATACAATAGATTCCTTAAGAGGTTCAGACAAATAGTCTCTACCATATGCTCCTTTTTGCAGGAGATAATTCTTGAAACTCTCGATTGACAGTGCACCGGACTTGTGCTGAGCAATGATATCATAAACCATAGCCTGCAGCTCACGCACATTGCCTGGGAAATCATAATTTGAAAGCAGGGTTACAATCTTATGCGAATATACAGGCTTTTCTATTGACAGCGACTTTGAAGCCTGTTCAAGGAAGTAGTCAAGCAGCAATGGTAAATCTTCACTCCTTTCGCGCAGCGGGGGAATATGAACACTGTGACCGCAAAGTCTATAATATAAATCTCTCCGAAACGCTCCATCGGCAATTGCCTTTTCAAGGTCTTTATTGGTGGACGCAAGAATACGCGCATCACTTTTTCTTGGGACATCCGAGCCAATGGGGTAGTATGTCTGTTCCTCAAGAAGACGCAGGAGCTTGACCTGCGAAGTCTCATTCAGGTCTCCTATTTCATCAAGAAGCAAAACACCTCCTGACGCCTGAACAATCAGCCCCTCTCTCTCATGTTCAGCGCTGGTGAACGCTCCTTTTTTATGACCAAACAGTGTATCTGAAAATATTGCATCATCAAGGCCGGCCACATTCACCGCGACAAACTTACCCTTCAATCCGCTTAGTTCATATATTGCCCTTGCAAGCAGTTCTTTCCCCACGCCGGTTTCACCAAAGATACAAACAGGCCTTTGCGTCTTTGCAATTGCTTCAACGTAACGGAAGATGGACAGCATTTTGGGACTGTTCGTAATAATTGATGAAAAGGCATCCTCACATTCAATGCCGTCAGCAAGAAGATGGTGTTTGAGATAAGACACTTCATTATGCAGGTCTCTGAATTCAAGCGCCTTTGTAACACTCGTAATAAAACGGCTCTTGTCAACCGGTTTGACAAGATAATCAAAGGCGCCTTCCTTCATGCACTCCACGGCATTCTCAATTTTATTTACAGCAGTCATGACAATAACCGGTATATGTGGGAACTCACGTCTGATTTCCGAGAGCAATTCATTTCCCGATAGATGTGGCATAACCAAATCAAGTACGATAACAGCCACATTCTTTTCAGATAGTAACTGCAGAACTTTCCTGCTGTCCTCAAGGGTCAGGACCGGAGCAATTCCTGCATAACGCAGAAAAAGGCTATAGTTGAGCAGGATTTCTTCCTCGTCATCTACGAGGAGTATCGGAAGACTGTTGCTGGTCAATTAAATTCTCCTTGAAACTTAATTTATCATATGCCGGCAAGGTAAGACATGCGGTAGTGCCCGTGTCCGGTTCAGAGATAAATTCCATGCTGCCTTTATGCTCCTTTATGATTGCATATGATATTGAAAGCCCAAGGCCTGTGCCGCCCTGGTTTAACTTCGTGGTGAAAAACGGCTCGGTAATACGGTCCAGTATATCTTTCTGAATACCGCAGCCTTCATCTTTAATTATGATTAATACAGAATCTGCTTTTTCGTCATGGGACGTCGATATCCATGTACTCCTTTCCCTGTTATCCAGTGCCTGCAATGAATTCATTAAGAGATTTATTACTACCTGCTCAAGCTGACGGCTGCTTCCCTTTACAAGAGGGATATTGTTTGTACATGCAACATGAAAATGATTAGTGTATTTATTTATTTCCGCATTAAGAAAGAATATTGCGGTCTCAACAACTTTATTGACATCGACTTTCTCATCCAGGTTTCCTGTGTCGGCTCTGGCAAAGTTTTTTAAACTGTCGACAATGTTCTTTATCCTTTCCGTGCCTTTGGTAATAGTGTTGAGGAGTCTTGGAACAAGACTCTGGATTTCAGAAAACATCATATTTCCGATAGGAAAGTCACCGTTTTTTCTGTAATGATCTTCAAGAAGCAAAAAGATATCCTTCCAGATATCATTGAACAGTTGCGCATTGGACATAATAAAACTGTTGGGATTGTTAATCTCATGAGCCACGCCTGAAACGAGGGTGCCGAGGGAGGTCATCTTGTTTGCATGAATGAGTTTTGCCTGAATTATCTTCGCCTCTTCTTCCCGCGCCTGTTTTTCTGCCTGTTCTTTTATAATCTCACGCGACCGCACAACCTCTTCCGTCAGATGCTGGAACCGTTCTTCAAGGACGTGGAGCTGATCCCCTTTCTGAATTTCCCGCTGTTGAACGCCCAATGTATGTTGTGAAAAATGCGAGACGCGTCCGGTCAACCGCTGTATACGCTGTGTGATATAGAACATGACGAACGCAAAAGACAGGATTAATACAAAAGCCGATACAGCCCGTTCTCCGCGTTCCCTCAAAATCAGCGATCCTGTTAATTCGTCAGCTTTTGACAGTGAGATTAATGAAATAAATTTTATGACCAGATCCGAAGAGCCGTAATCAAAAAACTCCTTTCCTGTGACCAGATACTTTTTCTGCAAGACGTCAAGCGACGCTCCAGACGGTATCTCCATCAGGTTGCTGCTTGTAAGAACCCGCGGTGCTTCTCCGGGAGTTATCAAGGCTACGATATCTCTTTGGGTAGAGATTCCTATGGCATCATTCAGGAACTCATCATCTATGGGAGTTGCAAGCATCAATGTAGACATAAGCTTTTCCCGGGGATTAAGATAAGATGCGGATGTAATCAGATATGGGGCCTTATCAAAGGTAGTCATATAACTTTGTTCATTGCTTTTGTCAATCAAAAGACTTGCAGGCTGAAGCAAAAACTGCGGCAGGGTATCCTTATCTCTCTGATACGCCTCCCTGACCACTCCTCGGGAGTCCAGCAGCAAGGCGTAACGGGGCTGCGGCAGCGTACGCAGCATTGTACGTGCAGGAAACCACGACGGCGTATTGTTGTAGTATTTAATTTTAACAATATCATTGGAAGACCATCTCTGATTGTCAATATAATCAATGAAATTGTTTTGAATTGTAAAAATCCTTACTGACTGCTGATGCGCTTTTACATACCGGTCAAAACGCAACCGGTCTTCCATTGCCTGCTGACCAAGTCTTTCCGTTAATTGAGCAATAAAGATATTTTTTATCCGGCGGCTTTGAATGTAATCCATCACAATCCATACAATGACACCGATCGCAACTGTAACAATTACCATTTTTATGGTTAAAGGAATACGGTAAAACCAGTTACGTATTGCGGGTTGTGAGTTGCGTGTTTCTATTTCGGTTCTCCAATCAATTCATCGCCCCTGAATTTCCATCCCGCTTTTTTCAGAAGCGCCGCAGGAATGATGTTATGTTCTTTAGGAAGGTCCTTGGTATGCTGCAATAAGAAATCGACCAACTTTTTAGCATGCGGATTTTCAACTCCTTTCCCTTCCCATATTGCAAGGTTATAGACACGATACAGAGGATACCTTAGAGATATGAGATGATCTGCATTTTCAGCGCTGTAACCGTCAATCAATAATGCCTTTACTCTGCCTTTATCCTTATAACGAATAGTGTTCCATAATACTTCGTATCCGATTGCCCCAGGATTTAAGGATATCTGTGAGATCATGTCTGGAATAGCTCCTACTTCCTGCATACCCGGAGCAAAGAGGTCTTCATTATCAAGCAGTAATCGCCAGTGTCCGGGTCTTAATTTGCAGTGAAGTCTTCCAACGACCTGAATCGGTATATCAAAGCCTTTCTCCTTGTTAGAAGATTTCAATTCAGACCAGCGATGGATTTCACCCATAAAAATCTGTCTTGCCTCTCCGATGGTTATTTTTTTTACAGGATTATCAGGATGTACCAGAAGCGCGATCGCGTCAATTCCGATTGTGTGAAAACGGAGTCCCGGAAGCCTGTCTGTTTTCCCGGGGGGGCAACAAAATCCCCCGATATCAACTGTCTTGCGCTCCACCATTCCTGATGTGATGCCGCAGGTGCCTTCATTCACAACAATCTTCAACCCGTGTTCTTTGGCGTATTTCTGAATCATGGGAAGTAAAGCCGGGTATAGATGCTGATCAAGGGAAAGCACAATGTCCGCATCGCCTGCCGAGGGGTCATATTTAATAGGCTGATTTATCCAGTCTTCAGGCATCGCCTGTGTTTCCGCTGGGTCGGTAAAAGGCGGCCCCTTTAAACTACGCGGAGGATTCTGCCCAGCAAATCCTCCTGTAAACAATAGCAGCGCGGCAAGAAAGAATATAAGGGATATTTGGGAGCTTGTCGTTTTCATCACGTTTCCTTTTCCCCCTTCTTATTATTTAAGAATGGTATTTTTTAGTATAACAAAAGAATAAAAAGGAATATTGTGGAATTTCAAACAAACTCAGAAAACATACTATTAAAAGTCTCCTTCCTGTATAAACATGCAATACAACTTTACAGTCAACGGCTTAAATGAAGACATCAATAAACTCACGTTCATGCCGGACTAAATTTTAATGAAATATCGCAATTCTCTTTCTTTCAGGAAGAACTCATCAGGCGGTGGGAGCGAAGGCGTGAAGCTTGCGTCCTCTTCGTACAAACTGAGTGACTGAGCTTCGGGGGTTACAATCAATCAATGTACCTGCGAAGTGGTGGGCGGGCGTAGCAGGCCCACCTCAGGTGTCTTTGAGTTTTATATCCTCTTTTGCCTTGTCCACAACACGGCGGACATCGCTTAAACATCAACGCCCCAGGGGATTAGTTTCAGCGCAGTTGCAAGAGCCTTTTTTCTTCTCTGATTGTATCCGCTCCATAATCAAAGACCTTCTCTGATTATCATGGACATCTTTAATTATGTCGGCCTCAGAATATCCGAAACAGTAACAGATAAGACTTTCCATACACACATATTTTACAGAAAAAGCCTTGCACGAAGTCGAATCGACCGCAGTCCCAGGCGTGCGCATGAATCTCTAAAACGCCTCCATCTCCGGAGACTGTTCACTGCCGTAAAAATCTTCCTTCGGCTTTCTCTCTGAGACAGTAAACCACCCTTCCCAGCTTCCGGCCGGAATAAGGTCAATCTTTACGGACTTCTTACTGTTCTCCTTCTCAAGCAGTACCCCTACTCTCTCCCAGCGTGCGTTTCGGTTCTCTCGTCCTTTTCAGGGAAACGCCCCCTTCCATTTTTCATCTCGTTTTATGTTATAGTGTTACCGTTCATCAGGGCTCAACGGGGACATGTAGATTATTTTTAATCTTTTGCACTTTAGTACTTGTGCACTTTTGTGCTTTTGCTCTTTTGCACTTTGTAGGGGGACATGCTTTCTAAAATTCTTAGCGCAACACTTATCGGCATCGAAGCTCATATCGTGGAGGTAGAAGTTGATATCACTTCCAAAGGGCTGCCCCATTTTTCCACGGTAGGCCTCCCTGACACGGCAGTAAAGGAAAGCAAAGAGCGTGTGCGTGCGGCTCTCAAGAACACAGGATTCAATTTCCCGCTCAAGCAGATAACTGTGAACCTTGCGCCTGCGGACCTGAAAAAGGAAGGTTCGGCATTTGACCTCCCGATCGCTATAGGCATACTTGTATCAGAAGGCATCATCCAGCCTGATTCGGCCATGGACTATCTGATCTCCGGTGAGTTGTCTCTTGACGGAAGGATCAAGCCGGTAAAGGGAGCTCTGTCAATGGCCATTAAGGCATGGCAAGACAAGCTCAAAGGATTGATACTTCCCGGTGAAAATGCTAACGAGGCGTCGGTGGTTCATGGGATCACGGTATACGGATTCAGCACTCTGCCGGAGCTCATTGAATTTTTCTGCGGGACGAACTCTAAAGAACCTGCATTTGTCGACATTTCCTCTGTTATGGAAGAGAATTCCCTGTATCATGATGATTTCTCGGATGTAAAAGGACAGGAGCATGTCAAACGCGCTCTTGAAGTAGCTGCAGCGGGCAGCCACAATCTTCTCATGATCGGGCCTCCGGGGTCAGGGAAAACGATGCTTGCAAAACGAATTCCCACGATACTGCCTGATTTGACCTTTGAAGAGGCGCTCCAGACAACAAGGATCCACAGCGTTGTTGGAATTTTGAAACCCGGACAGCCGCTCCTTGCGACACGTCCCTTCCGTTCCCCGCATCATACATTATCAGACGTTGCAATGGTCGGTGGAGGGCAGTTCCCGAAACCCGGCGAAGTCAGCCTTGCGCACAACGGAGTTCTGTTCCTTGATGAATTGCCGGAGTTCAAGAGGAACGTCCTGGAAGTGTTGCGCCAGCCTCTTGAAGACGCCACAGTAACAATCTCCAGGGCATTAAGCTCAATTACATATCCGGCTTCAATTATGCTTGTGTGCTCCATGAACCCGTGCCCGTGTGGCTACCTTGGAGACAGCCGGCACCAATGCACGTGCTCCCCCCATCAGGTGCATCGTTACAGGCAGCGTGTCTCCGGCCCCCTGCTTGACAGGATAGATATACACGTCGAAGTCCCTGCAGTGCCGTACAAAGACCTTTCAAATGAATATTGTGGTGAGACCTCAAAGACCATCCGTGATAGAATACAGACTGCCCGGCAAATGCAGGTCGGGAGATTCAGTAAAGACAACATTTATTCGAACTCAAAGATGCGTTCAAAGCATATCAAGAAATACTGCGTGCTCAACCCCAATGCACAGGACATCATTGAAACAGCCATGCACAGGCTGGGGCTCTCGGCGCGTGCGTATACACGCATACTCAAAGTCAGCAGGACAATTGCGGACCTTGCAGGATCAGAGCAGATACAGGCTGAACACATCTCAGAAGCAATCCAGTACAGGACCCTGGACAAAGGAGTGTAATGAGATACCCCACAGCAGAGCTGTGAGGTATCTCCCCTCCCGTCAAGGGAGGGGGTGAAAAGAGAATGAAAACGAGTTCTATTCCCCCTCAACCTAACCCTCTCCCGCAAGGGGAGAGGGAATTTATGGGAAACCCCGAAGCAAAGCTTCGAGGAATTCTTTTGATTATAATTGATGCCTACTCATGGTATTGACATAAGTATTACCCAGTGTTATCCTTTCAGTATGAAAACAGCCATATCGGTACCGGATGAACTGTTTAAAGAAGTGGACAGTTTTGCCAAAGAGCACCACTACTCCAGAAGCGAGGTATTCACTATCGCTGTGAAGGAGTTTCTGGACAAAAAGAAATCGAAACAGATGCTGGATCTCCTGAACGAGGTTTATCGGGATATTGAGACTTCGGAAGATACAACTTTGAGGAAAAAAGCCCTTAAGCACTATAGAAAAAAAGTTTTGAAGGAACCATACTGATATTAATGCGTATAAGACAGGGGGACATTTTCTGGATCGATTTCGGAACGCCAAGAGGCTCGGAACCCGGATACAGACATCCACATGTAGTGATCCAAAGCAATGTCTTTAATGCCAGCAACATTAACACGGTCGTGGTCTGCGCATTGACGTCAAACCTGAAATGGGCAAAATCTCCCGGAAACGTACGCCTGGAAAAAGGTGAAGGGAACTTACCAAAAGACAGTGTGGTGAATATCACCCAGATAGAGACCGTTGACAAGTCATGTCTCGATGAAAAAATCGGCACTCTGTCTCCTTCCAAAGTAAAACAGATCCTCGATGGTATTAAACTCCTTATCAAGCAGGTTGACATTTAAAACTGCCCATGGTTGACAACTCAGACTTAATCTGCTAATAGAAATGCAATGAAAGTCATTCCGGGAACTGCCAAACGTTTCCGGGCCGATAAAGCCTAACTCTTCGTGAGAGGAGGGCGGAAAGCAACGGATGCCTCGTTAATCGAAGCATGGCCGGGCTGCCGAAGGACCACCTTGGCAGCCCGGTTTTATTATTTGAACAACACTAAAAGGAGGCAAGAGTCATGAAAGCAAATAATTCAAAACTCAAGGCTATCACTTTATTAGTGGTATGCTCCCTTTTCTCTTTATCTGTATCTGTGCAGGCAGCCAGCCATAGCGACGCACCGCTCATCAAACAGGACCCCCAGGCAAACATAACCGATGTTTATGCTTTCATCGGTACCAAATACAACGACACGAATACGAAAGTGCTGAATGTTATCGTGCATGTGCATCCGTTTTCAGAACCAGGCGACGGAATCATGTACGAGCGGTTCTCAGATGATGCTCTCTACAGCATTCATATCGCAAACCCGACGACCGGCGCTACCGTACTCAGGTATGACTTCCGCTTCTCGGATATTAACCCACTCACGACTCCGGGCCTGAAGAATCAGAATACGATTCTTTCCTACGGGCTGGGGACTGAAGCAGGCCCGATCGGAAGCGTTGGCGATAATCGACAGAACTACACTCAGACTTACAGCGTGACGAGGGTTGTCGGCAGTTCGTCCGCGGCTATCGGGACTGGATTATCCACACCGCCGCCAAACGTCGGAATACGGACTACGCCGGCTTATAACGATACAACAACGGGGAAAGCGATCTCCGGCGCTACTACCGCAACGGAACTGGATTCATACACGCAACAGACCGTTCATCAATTGTCGAGCGGCGAAGTGGTGTTTGCAGGCCCCCGTGAGGACGGTTTCTACGCTGACACGCCGGGAATCTTCGACCTGCTACATTCACGTATTTTGGACAACAATGGCAATCTGAGCGATGGCCTTGGACAGGACGGCAGCGGTGTCGATGGTTTCAAGGGATTTAACGTCCTCGCCTTTGCGATTCAGATTCCTGTTTCCGCGCTGACGTCATTCCAGTACACCGCGCCGTTTGCGGATCTGGCCAACCCTCTTCCGGCGGTAGGCACCGCTAACGGGGTGGGAGTTTATGCGTCGGTCAGTCGTCAGCGTATCACGCTGCGCAGAACGAACGGTGAGCCTGTCAACTCAGGCCCCTTTATTCAGGTCAACCGCATGGGAAATCCCCTGTTCAACGAAGTGCTTGTCGCCCTCAAGGACAAGGACAACTACAACCGCACTTCTCCGACAGATGACAGTTCAAAATTCACAACCTACGCGATGAATCCCGAGGTGGCGTCACTCATCAACTTCGTTTTTGGAACAAGTCTTGTAACATCAGGACGGAGCGACCTAAATGCGGTTTACATCCCGGATGTTATTCGTGTTGACACTACCACTCCGGCAGTGCGTCTTGCAGGACAGGCAGGTTTCAGCCGCTTCGGATTCGCAGGCGGTGACACAACCACAGACAGCGGAGGACGCATCAAATCCGGAGGCTGGCCCAACGGGAGACGTCTGGGCGATGACGTAGTGGACATTGCACTTACTGCGGTCGCCAGCGGGCCGTCTTATTCCTCTGTAGTCGTTGTGGGTGATAACGTTGCGGCAAACGACCAGGTCTACAATCAAGTGTTCCCTTACTCTGCAACGCCCCACAGTGGTACAAATGTCGATTTGAGGCAGTCTCCTTAATACCATGTTGGATGAGGCATGGCACTTCATGCGCCTTGATTTGATCAAAAAAAAGGGATTGCTATGAAACTGAATCGCTCAATCATAATACTTGTTGTCATTGGCATGGTATCAACGAGTTGTGTCAATTTTCAACAGGAATCAGTCAGGACAGACCCCGGTATGATCGCCGCAGACTACGTCAGGCTTGGCGACACCTTCATGCAGAGATACAGGGAAACTATGGACAGCCGTCTGTATGGAGAAGCCGAATCAGCATACGCAAAAGCGCTCATCCTTGACCCAAATCATGTAATGGCTATGGTCGGCATGGCCTGGCTGAATAATTCTGAGCATGACTTCGATGCTGGCCGGGACTGGGCTGGCAAAGCACTGGCTATTGATCCGGCACTTCAGGATGCGTACGCACTTCTTGGAGATGCAGCAGTTGAATTGGGTGAATATGATGAGGCATTCGGGCGCTACCAGAAGGCCATGGACCTGAGCCCCGATCTTTCCTCTTACAGCCGCGCTGCTCATCTGCTGTGGTTGACCGGCGATGTACCCGAAGCCATCTGGCTCATGCGGAAGGCCATTGCTGCAGGCGGTCCACATGCGGAGAATACCGCCTGGTGCCGTTCTGAGCTGGCGCTGATGTACTTACACACAGGCGCCCTGCTGCCGGCTGAACACGAAGCAGTGCTTGCACTGAAAGAAGCGCCGGATAATCCGCATGTGCTTGCTGTTATGGGCAACATCAAAACGGCAAAGAAAGAATACACCGAGGCCATTGATCTCTACAGCCGTGCCATCGATATAAGACCAGGTCACGACTCATTGACTGCCCTTGGAGACCTCTACGCCATCACAGGCCGCCATGAAGAAGCAGAAGAACAATACAAACGGGTTATCGCGCTGCACACATCCAAAACTCCCCATAGCCATCACAGCAGCGGACCTTCACATCCGCATAATCATGGGAACGCACAACTGGCCCGCTTCTATGCTGACCATAACCGGAATTTGCCGGATGCTCTCAAGAAAGCCGAGATGGCCTATCGTACGCACAGGAATATTTTCACCATGGACACGCTCGCATGGTGTTACTACAAGAATGGCCGTTACGAGGAGGCAAAAAAGCTAATCGATAAAACGCTCAAATTCAGAACACCGGACGCGGCTATCGCTTTTCACGCCGGGATGATCTATGAAAAGCTTGGGAACCGGCCTCAGGCGCAGAAATATCTGTATCAGGCATTAAGTCGGAATCCGAACTTTCATCCTGTTTATGCCGAAGTCGCCGCAGATGTACTGAAGCATTTGAGCACAATGTAAATTATGAAACTTGATATGCATTTTCAATCAAGATTAAGGCAATAAATAAAGGAGGGAGAAAATGATTTACTCACCAGTACGAATAAGGACTCTCGGCATAACAGTTATGTTTTGTATTCTCATTTCTTCGGGAATGGCCAACGCGGCGCTGGATGTTAAAGCAACGGTTTCATCGGCAGGCGGGGGACAGTTCCATTACATCTTCACTATCGGGAACACCGGGCCTGACGATGTTGCGATCGTAAGTGTTGACGCACCTCTCAATGATGCGTTCAGCGCCCCTACCCTGACCGCTCCTGCAGGTTTTCTCGCAAGCTATGATCCTATTGTCGGCTTTGTAGATTTTCTTGAGGACATAAATCTGTTCGCTGTGGGATCAATAGTGAACGGCTTTACATTCAACAGCTCGTCAGGGCCGGCATCCGGCTACTTTGATACCTTTGAAGCTCTTACCATAAACGGCGACAAAATCACCGGCAATGTCACTCTGATCTCTGAAGTGCCTGTTGTCATTAACTCCTCTGTCACCTTTGTCCCATTGAGCGCAACATTTAAAACAACCTCCGACACCAGCGGATGTCCTGCTGGGTTTGTGGGGAAATTCAGTTTTGACGCGAGGCTTAAAAACATAAGCAACAGCCAGCTTCATTCCCTGTTGGTGAAGGTCAAGACTTTAACCAACAACAACCTGCTCCAGAATGCCGATGGAGGACCAGGAGGAGTTGGAAGTGTACTTACTGTGCCACAGAAGAACGGCTATTCAGACGGCACGCTCAGTAAAAATGAGTTTGTGAATGTTCCCTTCATCATCTGCCTGAAACAGAAAACTAAATTCAGCTTCTTTGTGGATGTTCTGGGTATAGCCGAGTAATAATTATAAGGAGGATAAATATGAATAATGCAGTGAGAGCAATAAAAATATTTTCCGGTATTTTTGTTTTTCTGGTCATGATATTTACCGGCACACCTGTGTTGGCAAGTGAAGAGCCGGAAAGCAGTACCGATTTTGATCTTGTAATCAGAGATGGTTTTATTTCCCTCAATGCGAGGGACGCTTCACTGAAAAAAATTGCTGAAGAGATAGGCCGAAGGATGGGCATCAAAGTTGACGTACATATTGCTGAAGACGAGAAGATCACAGAACAGTTTGACAGACTGCCGTTAGAGGAGGCCTTAAAGCGGGTAAGCGCGAATTACGCGTATCTCCTTAATTCAGAAAAGGAGAAAGGGAAGATCATCAGGATCGTGCTACTGAAAAAAGGGCATGAGGGAAAAGTAGCGGCATCCCGGCCTGATCAAAAGAAACAACCACAGGAGCCTTTCAAGTTTGAGTTTGATCCGCGGTAAATCAGCATATAGACGGAGAGTCATTGTTGAGGGGAATGTGACTGAAAGCAGAAAACCATCTGGAATAAATCCTGCAAATGAACACTCGCCTCCTTTTCAGCTCATTGATTCATCTGGCAGGGAAAACGCCTTGCCTCAGTATTACAAGCTGTTTCAGTATTCGCCGATCCCCATATGGCTGGAAGATTTTTCAGAGATCAAATCATACTTCGACAATCTGAAAAAAAAGGGCATCAGGAACTTGAGAGGTTATTTTGAAAAACATCCCGAAGAAGTTCTTTCCCTTTCCCGTAAGGTCAAGATCATTGAGGTGAATGATGCTGCACTGGAACTGTATGAAGCCCAGGGTAAAGAAGAATTGTAGGGGACTGATTGCTCTTTTCAGCAAAGATTCTTATGATGTATTCAGGGAAGAGATGATTGCATTGTCGGAAGGGAAGACAGAATTCCGGAGTGAAGCCGTTAATCTGACCCTCAAAGGCGCGGAAAAATATATACTTCTGAATTTATCTGTCATGCCGGGGCATGAGCACACTTTGTCGAATGTTCTTGTTTCAACCACCGATATCTCAGCTATGAAACGGCTGGAAAATGATTTAAGGGAGTCGGAAGAAAAATACCGGAGAATTTTTGAAACAGCTCATGATGCTATTCTGTTGGCTGATACAGATACGGGAATAATTCTTGAGGCGAACATCAAAGCTGCAAAACTCCTTGGCATGAATACTGATGAAATTGTGGGTATGCATTTTACGCAGCTTCATCCAAAAGAAGAGGCGCATATCCACAGGAAACAGTTTAAAAACCATGCAAACCTCGGGGGAACTGTTTCAGAAAACGTCGTCATATGCCGCAAAGACAGCGACTGGATTCCGGTATCAATCAGCTCAGGTGTAATTAACATAAAAGGAAGACGGTATATCTCGGCGATCTTCAGAAAGCTGCCTGATAGGGGGCTGCCCAGGGCACAACATTTCAAGTCCATAAAAGGAGCGCAAAGACTTTCACGTCGTGAATATGATATCGTTCGTCTGATTGCCTCAGGGCTCACCACAAAAGAAGTTGCTGAGAATCTCTGTATCAGCAGCAAGACCGTCCAAACCCACAGGACCAGGATCATGCAGAAACTCAACCTTCACAGGATCAATGACCTTGTAAGATATGCCGTGACATCGGGGATGGTTGAGTAAAGAGAATGGAAAGCAGCGAGTCGTTTTACTTCCACATGTTCTCATCTATTTTCTCGAAATCTTTAACATTTTTCTGGAACTCGGCATAGTCCTTCTTTCCCCATGTACCTGCAAGGTGGTCGAGGTCATTGTAAACAACTGTATGCCTCTTTTTCTCGATGCCAAGCTCTTTTCTGAGCATTTTCAGGAGCGCAGCGTTAATACTTGTGCCTTCCCGCTTTGCTTTCTCTCTTAATGCTTTTATTGTCATGTCATCAAGGCCTCTGATCGTCATTACTCCCATGTCAACCCCCCCTTCCTTTTTCATCAGCCAGCTCCGTGCAAGAGAAGGCCGTCTATGCTTTTGAAATGATCGTCATAGGTTAAAAGAGCCAGTCCGTGCCTCATCGCTGACGCTGGCACTAAAACACCTTTTTACCCGTTTTCAAGATATATCCGTAAAAATTTGTAGTCCGTGCTTCCTTTAAAGCCCTCTGCGGGAATATATGCAGCTCAACTTCGGTATGACAGCGAAGTCTTAATTCGGAGGCAAGTTTTGCCTTATCTTCAATTTTCATTTTATCTGCATCCCGCGAAAACACTGCCAGATCAATATCACTCCATGCGCCCGCAGTTCCGGATGCATAAGAACCAAATAAATATGCAGAACTGATACTAATTTTATTCCTCAGGTATCGTATAGAGTCTTCAATTATGCTTCTTATTTCAGTTTTGGTTTTAACCATTTCAATATTGCCTTCGTGTTATTCAAGTATTCAAAAGCTGTTTTCCTGTTTATATCCTTTGAGATTTTGACGACTTCTTCCGGGTATCTGGTCTCGATGTAATAATAAGAGAGCTTGGCAAGAAATTCTTTTCTTGTCTCGTCAATATCAACTCTTGACAGGTCTGCGAGTCGCAGCAGATCGTGAGTTTTCGGGGGGAATTGCTTCGTATTTTTTGTAACCAATGCTTTCAGCATTTTCTCTGCAGCCTGTTGACACGTAAAAAGAACATAGAGATATCTTCTACTATTAAACATTGCGTCAGCAGTCTTTATATCATAACCGGATAGATTGAGCCAATACATAACATCCTTTTCCATATGAATAAATTACCATAATAGCTCTTTTTTTTCTTCATGAAAGTCATCCCTACTAAGTTTAAATCTTTCCGTATAATCTTCCTCTCTCCATTTTCTCCTCCCCCCTCCCTCTTCCCCCTTGTACTGCTTTTACCCGACAAAAATACACTGATCAACCGACAGAAAATACTGCGATTGCCCGATTGCGGAGGTGGGTTTGGTGGGATAGGATTGAGCTAACGGAATAAATTTAATATTTGTTTTGACAAAGCTTGAGATCATAGCTTTTGGGGAAATGAGTTATGAAGGCAAACGTCGATCAAGCCGCAAGGAAGAAAAGAAACACCACAATAATCAAGAGATTGAAACTCTTGGGAGGAGGATGCTATGAAAGACAGAAAGGGAATATTATTAATAGTAGTTTTTTCCGTACTAGCAATGGTCGCCAGTGCATGGGCTGAACGCGACTATCAGTTTATCGGCGCTTGGGGCTCTGCTGGATCGGGCAATGGCCAGTTTAACGGTCCCCAAGGAATAGCTGTAGACTCATCCGGCAATGTCTACGTTTCCCAAATATTTGATTATCGCATTCAAAAGTTTAAATCGGATAGCACTTATATAACGCAATGGGGTTCACAGGGATCGGGCAATGGCCAGTTTAACGGTCCCCAAGGAGTGGCGGTAGATTCATCCGGCAATGTCTATGTTGTTGATAATGGCCCTTTCGTCAGTCGTATCCAGAAGTTTGCTCCAGTGCGTTTGGTTGATCCGGCATGGATGAAGACCATCAACACAGCGATTGAATCTGATACCCATTTGGGTCAAACCAGTTACCCGATCACTGACCCCTTCTGGACCTGGACCTCAGTTGTTTGGGATGGACCTGAGCAGAATGGTTTCGGTGTGACCATTCCAGGATGGGTTTCAGGAGACTACTGGGCATATTGGGTGCATCAGGGGCAGGCCAACAACCGGTGGTTCAAGACTACACTCGGTTTCTGTGACCCGACTCTACTTAGTGAAGTACGTCTGGTAACGAAATACTCTGCCAACGAAATACTCAGTATCAATGACGACGTTTTTGTCTGGGTCAATGACGTCCCCGCTGCTGCAGGAGGAACGGCGCTCCTTTCGCGGATTAACACCGTTATAGAGCCGTTCAGGTCAATGGGGGCACCCCTATCGCAGGACGTTAACGTTGCGCCGGAAACTGACGGATGGCACATCCCCGGAGGGCTCTCCCTGCCGAAAGAGTTGTTCAATCAGGGCAGCAACAAGATTGAGGTTCTGACCGACGAACTTCACATGTGGGGTGGCTTTGGTCATCCTGTTTTTGAGATTGTGCAAACAGGGACTTGCGCATTCGTCGTCAACAGCACTGCCGATGCGGTAGACACCAACCCGGGCGACGGATATTGTGCTGCCGCTGCAAATGAGTGCACACTGCGCGCAGCCGTAATGGAAGCCAACGCCTTGCCGGGACTCGATACTATCAAGATAAATGGTTTCGGCCCATCATTCCCGATCAAGTTGACCATCGGTGATCCTCAACAAAGCGAGGACGCAGCATTGTCCGGCGACCTCGACATCACAGATGATGTCCATATGGTTGGCCTCGGCTTGAATGATACGGTGATCTCTGGTGATAGGAAGTTCCGCGTCTTTCAAGTTCACGGCCCGATCAGTGTAGGATTCGACAAGATGACCATCTCTGGCGGTGGAAGAGAGTTCAACGGTGTAGAACAAGGCGCCATCAGTATAGACAATGAAAGCACTGTTGCTCTTTCAAACAGCAGTATCGAGGGAAACATCGAAGGTGTCAACAATTACGGGACATTGACTGTTGATAACTGCACGTTCAGTTACAATGGAGGCGGTCTTAACTTAGGTCCAGCAATCTTTAACAGTGGCAAGGCAGAAATTAGAAAGACGGCGATTATCCGTAACGGTGGCCAGGACTATTGTGGCGCAATTATAAACCGTGGTGAGATGAACATTACAAACAGTACTATTGCCTACAATGACGCGTTTGTGGACGGAGGGGCGATGTGCAACTCAGGGGTTGTCCATATGATAAACGTCACGAGTGCAATGAACTGGGCTGGACGAGGTGATGCCTTCCCTTACCTAGACGAGGGGGGTACATTTTCATCCGTGAATTCGATTTTCGCGGACTTCGACCCTGCTCCCATGTTAGGCCCTCTTGGGCATAATGGCGGAGATACTGAGACGATGCCGTTGCTTCCGGGAAACCCTGCCATTGATACGGGAGACCCATCTGCCTGCCCGCCTGAAGACCAGCGAGGCATATCAAGGCCGCAAGATGGAGACAAGAACGGCACCAAAGTCTGTGACAAAGGTGCATTTGAGGCTTTGCCGATTATCAATGATGCCGTTTCATTTGTTCCGCTTCAGCCATATTATACGAGCAGGGACACGTTCGGTTGTCCTACCGGGTATGCCGGCAAATTCAGGTTCAATGCTCAGCTCACTGCGAAGCCCGGCTATACGCTCACAAATCTTATGACTCAAGTCAAGGTTCTTACAAATGATAATCTGCTGCGAAATCCCTACGGAGAGTTAGGGGGAGTGGGAGCAATCCTGGTCTTTAGACCGATCAATGGTTATGCAGACGGAAAGCTCACAGATGGAGAATCTGTACGTCTCCCATTTTCGATCTGTCTCAAAGAGATAAAGCCATTCAGTCTCTTTGTTGATGTGTTAGGGATAACGGAATAATAACCGAATGAAAAGTTCGTGCATTGAGAAGAGGTGATGTGATTATGCGCTGACTACTTATTAGAGACGAAAATAAAGGAGGACAAAATGTATAAGCAATTAGCAAGAATATTAAGGCATTTCTTTCGCGTTAGTTCTTAAGGTGACTATAGAATTCAAGAGATTACCAGTTGAAGACGCCATTAAGAGATTAAAGATTATATCTATCTCATAGATAAAGAGAAAAATAAATCTTTGATCACAAAGATAGTGCTCCTACCAAAAGGTGCAAAAGAAATGTTAGCAGGCACATTAAAAATAAACGAAGACAATGACAGATCGATAGAGCCTAAACCTGATACTTCAGAAAAGCATCCTTAACCAGAGCCTTTCAAGTTCGAGTTCGACCCGTCTGCTACGATTGAAAAAGGGGAATAGGGCAAGGGGAAAAATAAATTTGACACATCCCCTTTTTTGTGATAAGAGATAAATACTGTTATGCACGGGAGGGGAGTTGCGTATCTATCCCCTATCGAAAAATCTAAATAATCAGTTATAGAATGAATTCATCAAGGTTTGGCTTTTGCTGAATCAGGCAGAACATATATAAATTTTCCAGAACCAGTAAAGGAGGTTAGAGAATGAAAGACCAGAATATTTTGAAAGAGGCAGAGCATAAAGGAGAAAAGAAATCATTTGAGGAGCCGAAACTGACATTCATCGAACCCAAGCTCACAAAATATGGCGACGCAACAAAGATAACTACGCAAAATGGTTTCTTTGGCGCTTTCAGTCCTAATGGGGTAGATTAATGGCTCATGTCCTGAGCGAATAAGACATGAGAAGGAAAGGAGGAGAAAATGAACGATAAATTATCAGCGCAAAAAAGCAATACAGAAACAGCGAGTATTCATAAATCCTCTCAAGGCGGGAAGAAATTTGAAGAGCCTGAACTAAAGTACATCGAACCCAAGCTCACAAAACACGGAGATGCAACAAATATTACTTTTTCTATTCCGTTCAGTCCAATACCTAACTGATTAAGAGTTGCCCTGAAATGGATCCTGTACTGTCTTATTCTTTTTCAGAAGTGAATGTGAAAGTTGAGTGTAACGGTTTTGAGTTGGCTGAAAAAGTCAGCGTTGCAATGGATGATTTCTTTTACAGGGGAAACGGGCTTTCTGCCCCCGGTTTTTCTCACATAACGGTAATGTTTGAAAATAATTATTCCTCTTTTAAGGTCCCGAAATCAGTCAGGAAATTCGTTTCCTCCCCTTTCCTTGATATCTTTAAGGATGAAAACTTCTATTACTTGATGAGAAAAGATGCCGTCTCTCAGCTTGACCTTTCGAGCAATACAGCCATTGTACGCACAGATACGTCTTTCTGGGAAAAGACCGCGAAATCCCGGCAGGAATTTTTAATGCTTTCCCTTTTATGGCTTCTTCACAGGCATGGGCTTTACGCTCTCCATGCAAATGGTTTGGTAAAAGATCATGTTGGCATCCTCCTTGCGGGGAGTTCCGGAAGCGGGAAATCAACTACATCATTGAGCCTGATAAGACAGGGATGGAACTACCTTTCAGATGATGTCATTCTCCTGAAAGAAACCTCAAACGGCATTAAGTCTATCGCATTTCAAAAGGGGGTTTCATTTGATCCGAAGCTGGCTGATCATTATCCTGAACTCAACGAATATGGGAAATCATCCATGAATGGACAGAAGAGGTTTCTGGATATCACTTCGATATATCCTGACAGGTTCATATACAGCAGCCTGCCAAAGCTATTGATATTCCCGGAGGTGACAGATTACAAGAAAACCAGTTTGTTCCCGATCTGGGGAGCAGAGGCGTTGATCATGCTTATCAAAAACAGCGGCGGAATAATGGTTGATAAAAAAATAGCAGGCAGACAATTAGAGATCCTTAAAAAGCTTATATCCCAGACAAAGAGCTATCGGATTCTCTTAGGACATGATCTGAGTGAAAGGCCTGAAACGATCTCCGGGATTCTGGCAGGCATAGAGGATGATGCACGTGAAAAGGTTATCAATTGAGCTTACAAACCACTGCAACTTAAGGTGTCATCACTGTGCTGATGCAAGACATCAGTGCGAGGGAGCCCTGAAAATGGAGACAGTGGAAAAGATTATCCGTAATGCCGGCGCGTATGGCTTTGAACATCTCTCTTTTACGGGCGGAGAACCTACAATGCATCCCTCTTTTTTCGATATCATCAGACAGGTGTCAGAAGCCGGATACAAATTCAGCTTTGTCTCTAACGGATATAACTTCACCGGTATTTATGAAAGGCTGCTTCCATACCGTGACAACCTCGGAGGAATTACATTCAGCCTTGACGGCGCTGATGAGGGGACGCATGACAGACTTCGTGGTAAAGGCTCATTCCGCAGAGTAATGCAGGCCATAAGCATCTGTCTCGTAAAGGGTATCCCTTTCAATTTCAACAGTGTAGTTGTCTCCTCTCACCGTGAAAGAATCGAGAACATGGCAACTCTTGCAGCAAAACTGGGAAGCTGCGGGCTGAGGTTCGGACACCTTACACCGACCCCTTCTTCAATAAAGAATAACCTGATCCTTTCCCCTGATGAACGGAGAGAGGCAGAAGCAGTTATATCAAGATTAAGGGAAACTTCACCTGTGGCGGTTTTCATGGCACCCGGAAACTACACTGACTCTCTGTTCCCGTGTGCTCCGCTCGAAATGAAGGAATTCAATATTGACTGGAAGGGTAATGTAACAATGTGCTGTCTGTTGTCCGGTCATGGAGATGCTTCAGCTAAATGCGATGTGATCGGGAATCTGAATGATATTACATTGTCAGAGGCGCTCGAAATACTGACAGAAATAAATACGAAGTTTCGCAGGGAGAAACAGGCTGCGTATTCACGGAACCAATTCAGAGATCCTGACCACTTTCCCTGCTGGTACTGTTTGAATTATTTCGGCAAGGTTGACTGGATACGCAATTTTCCGGAAAACCCGTGGTCCGGCAAGGTCTGGGCTACTCATTGTAACGAAAGGGAAAAAACACATGATGCAATTCAACAGCAAAATAATACCTCATCCTGATGTTGTTTCAACAGAGATGGAGGACAATGAAGCGGTTCTTCTGCATTTAACGACTAAGAAATACTACAGTTTAAATGAAACGGGCCTCCGTATCTGGCAAATGCTTGGAAAAGGAAGTACGCCCATGCAGATCAGTGAAGGTCTCCAGTGTGAATTCAATATAACGCCTGAAAAGGCAAACGACAGTGTCATGAGCCTTCTGAAAGAACTCGCGCATGAACAGTTGATTGAGGTAGATTGCGCTTAGCCGCACTCTGTTCTAAAGAAGGCACACAGGGACAAAGTGGCAAAGGCACAAAGGGGAATTCCATACGGCATCGACATACCTATTCTCGTCACAGTTCAAAATGTCGGGGAATCTTCTTGTTTATATCTGCTAAGATACCAAAGCGCTCATGAAATCCTTTATCTTCATAGCAGCCGCCTATATAACCGGCGTCCTTACCGCGGTGCCCGCCGGGCCGGTTCAGAATGAGTTCAGCAGGGATGTTGTTCTGACTTTTCTTGCTGCAGGGGGGCTCGGCCTTGCTTCCTACCTTGTCTTTTTGTCGCTCTTCCTTTACTGGGCCAAGCGTTTCATTTCAGGAAACACTATCAAACGGATAAACTTCGCCTTCGGGATCGCACTCCTGACAATAGCAGCATATTTCCTGTTTTCCTCTGCCTGGCACTTCCTGAAAACCTGAGGGCCCATATCGAACTCCGTTATAGGGAAGGCACAAAGGCGAGGTCGGCGAAGGATTAATAGCATAACCCTGGACAATTATTGAGCAATACCAAGATACTAAGAACTACATTATAAAAGCCACATTGTTTGTCATTCCCGCAAGCGAAGCGCGTCGGGAATCCTTCCGCTGAAAGATTCCGGACAAGCCGGAATG